>JAFGFV010000446.1 GCA_016930895.1 Spirochaetales bacterium
GATCAAGCGGAGCCTGAGCCCGGGTTTCGCCGGAGTGCCGAACCCCCTGTTCGCCATGGACAACACCCTGATGCTCTTCGGAGACGGACAGAAGGCGCTCCATGACCTGATTTCCTCGTTCAAGGAAACGTGAGGGCGTCTCCGGAATACCGGGCACGCAAGCGACCGCCCCGGTTCAGGCCCGCGCTATCGCGCCGTCCGGGAGCAGGTCTTCGGGGACAGGGTGGCCGGCGTTGATGCGGTTGAAGATCTCGCAGGCCCGGTGCTCGGTGTAGCAGTAGGCGTACTTGAGCTCCCGATCGGCGGGGCTGACGGGCGTGCGGTTGAAGAACCCGCAGATCTTGGCCAGAGGGCACTTGGGCGCTCGACCCTCCAGGTGGCTGCGCTCGTGCTGCCGGGCGCAGGAAGGGCACACCACCGCTCCGAAATCCAGCCCGCTGCGGTCCCGCAGGTACTGCTCCACCTGGACCCAGTCGTTCTCGCCGGTCCGCACGCGCTTGCAGAACGGGCAGATGGGAACCGCCCCGGACAGGCTGGAGATCCGCTCCTGGAGCTCCTGGTTCTGCCGAATCAGGAGCTCCTTGTTGTGCGCCGTTGCCTCCAGACGCCCGATCAGCTGCTGCTGGCGGCGGATCACTCCCCCGAGATAGCCGGTCAGGGCCCCGATGACCATGGTGACGCCCAGGTCGAGGAGCCACAGGACAGTCGTATAGCCCTCGATCGGGGGAAAGGCCGCCCGGTACAGGAGCTCACTCATCAGGTAGCCCAGGAGTGCCGCGATCAGACCGCCGGGGACCCTGAACAGGGCTCCCGCCAGGGCCACGGGCACGAGCACCAGATAGAGGAGTCCGACCCCCTGCTCCCGGAACAACAGGCACACCGCGGCATAGACACCGAAGGAGGCGAGGACCAGGATGAGACGGACCGGGAAGGATGCAAGACGATGCCTGCGCTCTGTTTCGCTCACGACGGTGGCTCCCTGTTCGAGAATATAGCACTGTGCTGAACCGCCATCCAGAAAGGGAAAGAGCCCCGGGGGCTACGGCCCCGGAGGCTCCGGGCCCGGGGGGCTGCGGCCCCGGCGCGGTACAGTTTTTCTGGGGGAAAGCCGAAGCTTGGAGTAGGTACTCTGGGATCCAGCAATGAGTCGACTCAAGCCGCTGCCCCCTGGCCGCCGCGCAATCCTTACTCTCCTGGTGTTCTTCGGCTTGGCCGCCGCGGCCTCCGCCGGAGACAGCCACGTCCTCCAGCAGGGGGAGACGCTGTTCCGGGTCTCCCGGAAATACGACGTCCCCGTCGAAGTGCTGCAACGCTTCAACCGCATCACGGCTCCCCAGGCCCTCAAGGTCGGGACGCGGATCGCAATCCCTGACAGCTACAGTGTCCGCGCGGGCGACACGCTGTACGGAATTGCCCGCCGCTACTCCGTCGACCTGGCGGCCTTGCTGGGATTAAACGGGATCAACGAGAGCGAAGTGTTGAAGGTGGGGCGGGTGCTGTACCTACCTGCCGGGTCCACCGCGACCGCGGGTGACCGCGGCCCGGGAGGGTCGCAGACCGCAGGGCCGAGTCCGGGCCGTAACGCGCAGCAGGGCGGAGCAGCCGGCGGTGACCTTCTGGCGTGGCCTCTGTCCGGGACCCGCGAACCCTTGAAGGGCCGGATTCTCGGGACGATCATCCACGGTCAAACCGGCCAGACGGTGGTCTCCGTCTCTTCGGGCCGGGTCATCTGGGCGGGTCCCTACCGGGGTTTCAGCCGCGTGGTTCTCATCGAAGGCGATAACGGGTATACTTACGTGTACGCCGGCAACGAGGAAACCCTGGTCAGAGTGGGGGACACGGTCCGGCAGGGCAGCGAGATCGGGCGGCTCGGAAAGAACGTTCATCAGGGCACTGCGCAGCTGTACTTCCTGGTCTACCGCAACGGGACGCCGGTCGACCCCTCCCAGGCTCCCCGGGGCTGAGCGCGGAGGAGGAGCTCATCTCGGATCGCGGCGAGAACGGCTCAGATCCCACCGAACCCCGCATGCTGACAGGCGGGCAGCGGAGCGGCGCCCGGCAGAACGAGCCCGTCCGACCCGCCCGGCAGAACGAGCCTGCGCTGCACGCCGACCCTCTGGCCCTATACCTGCGGCAGATTTCCCGATACTCGCTTCTCAGTGCTGCCGAGGAGCAGCAGATCGGAGCCCAGATCGCGGCTCTCCGCCGCAGCATAGAGGAGTTGCGGCAACGGTCGGCGGCTTCGGTAGCCCGGCGCCGGGCCGTGCGGGAGCAGCGGCTGGCGGCGGATCGGCGCTTGGTGGCGCTCAAGTATCGGATGATCAACGCCAACCTCCGCCTGGTAGTGGCCATCGCCAAGAAGTACCAGTACCGGGGGCTGTCGCTGCTGGACCTGATCGACGAGGGGAACATTGGGTTGATCGAGGCCGTGGAACGCTTCGACTACACGAGGGGGTGCCGGTTCACCACGTACGGCACCTGGTGGATTCGTCAGGCCATTATCAAGGCCCTGGCTGACAAGGGGAGAATCATCCGCATTCCCGTCCACATGCTGAACACCATCAAGAAGTGCTACAGTGTGGCCAGGGAGCTCGCACAGGAGTTCGGCCGCGACCCCTCCGCCGAGGAACTGGCCCGCTACATGGCCCTGGACGTGCGCAAGATCGAGCTGGCCCTCCGGCTCAACCAGGAGACCGCCTCACTGGACACCCCCGTGGATGGGGAGCACCTGACCCGGCTGGGGGACCTGATTCGTTCCCGCGCCGGAGAGGAGCCCTTCGATTCCGTGTTCGTGGTGACGCTGCAGGACACCATCGAGCAGGTCCTGCACCGGCTCAGCCGGCGGGAGATGAAGATCATCAAGCTGCGTTTCGGGCTGGACTGCAGCGGGCCGCATTCCCTCGAGGAAACCGGGCGGATGCTCGGTATCACCCGGGAGAGGGTGCGACAGATCCAGGAGAAGGCCCTGACCAAGCTGAAATCTTCGGCTCCTCTTCTGGAGCTCAGGGACAACTGGCCTTCCCCGTGACCCTCAGCTTCTGCGCTCCCTCCGGAATCGGCGGGCGGATCACCCCTCCCGCCGACAAGTCCGTGACCCACCGGGCCCTGCTTCTGGCGGCGGTGGCCTCGGGCCCTTGTCTCGTGCGAAACCCTCTCTCCACGGGAGACTGTCTGTCTACCCGGGGTTGTATCGAGGCCCTGGGCGTTGCGGTCACGGATGAGTCCCGCTCCCGCGGCCCCCGGGGGACGGCCCTGCGGATCGAGGGACGGGGGCTGCGGGGCCTGCAGGAGCCTGCCGCCGTCCTCGATGCGGGCAACTCCGGTACGACCGCGCGCCTGCTGGCGGGCCTGCTGGCAGGGCAGGAGCTGTTTGCCGTGCTGAGCGGTGACGCCTCTCTGCGTGGCCGGCCCATGCTGAGGGTGGTCGAGCCGCTGCGGCTGATGGGAGCCGACATCCGGGGACGCCGGGGGCAACGGTTCCTCCCGATGTGCTTCCTCCCGGGCAGCGGGAGCCTGACCGCCCTGCGACATGAGCTGCCCGTGGCCAGCGCCCAGGTCAAGAGTGCTCTCCTGTTGGCGGGTCTGCGCGGAGACGGGGACACGGTGCTGTACGGGCGCGTCGACTCCCGGGACCACACCGAGCGGCTTCTCAGCGCCCTGGGCGTGCGGGTCCGCGGGGACCAGGAGCGACTGACCGTCCGCCCGCCGGAGCGGCTGGAGAGTTTCGACCTCACCGTACCGGGGGACCTCTCCTCGGCCGCATTCTTCCTGGCGGCGGCCCTGATCTCGGGACGGGAGCTGGAGGTGCGCGGCTGCGGGCTCAATCCCACCCGACTGGGCTTCGTCGAGGTGCTGCGCCGCATGGGGGCCAGGATTGAGCAGACCGTGGAGGGGGAGCCGGGAGGGGAGCCGGTGGGGACCCTGGACTTGACCCCCGGTACCCTGGCCGCGACCACCGTGCAAGCGCACGAGGTCCCCTTCCTGATCGACGAAATCCCCCTGGTGGCGGTGCTGGGGGCCTTTGCGGCCGGCACCACCGTAGTGGAGGGGGCCGGGGAGCTGCGGCACAAGGAGAGCGACCGCCTGGCTGCGGTTGCCGAGCTGCTTGCCGCGGTGGGCGGGCACCTGGAGCTCAGGGGCGACGGGTTCGCCGTGGAGGGACCGCAGCGGCTGCGCGCGGGCCGCGTTGACGCACAGGGGGACCACCGCCTCGCCATGGCGGGCGCGGTACTGGGGGCGGGGGTCAGCGGGGGGGTATGTGTCGAGGGCTTCGAGGCGGCCAGGGTTTCCTATCCGGATTTCGTCGCGGACTACCGGGCCCTCGGGGGGCGGGCGGAGTGAACAGCTCCGGCGGGAGAAAAACGGCGGGTCCGCTGGAGTTCCGCTTCGGCGAGTTTGCGTCGCGGGTCGAGTTCGTCCACGACGGGTCCACCGTGCTGGCTCTTCCGGACGGCCCGGCCCTGATCGTTGCGGACGCGGGGTTTCTCGCCGCGCGCCGCCGAGAGTTGGCCCTGCCGGCGGGCGCGTCGGTGGTCAGCGTCCCACCGGGGGAGGCCGGCAAGTCCTGGGAACGCGCGGGGGAGATCCTGCACAGCGCCCTGGAGCGGCGGCTGGATCGGGACGGGACGATCCTCGGGGTCGGCGGGGGAGTCGTCTGTGACCTGGCTGCCTTCTGCGCCTCGGTGTACATGCGGGGGTGCGGGCTGGTCCTGGCGCCCACTTCGCTCCTCGCCATGGTCGACGCGACCCTGGGGGGCAAAACCGGCGTCAACTTCGGGGGTTACAAGAACCTGGTGGGCACCTTCTATCCCGCCCGGGAGATCCGGATCTGGATCGAGACTCTGAGCAGTCTTCCCGAACGGGAGCTCCTGTCCGGCGTGGCGGAGGCCGTCAAGACCGCGCTCCTGGGAGACCCCGAGCTGCTTTCCCTGCTGGACAGACGCCGCGCGGCGCTCCTGGGGCGGGACTCCGGGCTGCTCGCCCAGGTCGTGCGCCGCTGCCTGACCGTGAAAGGGCGGATCGTGGAGCAGGACTTCCGCGAAGGCGGACGCCGGGCAGTGCTGAACCTGGGACACACCTTTGCCCATGCCCTCGAGTCGGTCGCCGGGCTCGGCCTCTGGAGCCACGGGGAGGCCGTGGCCTGGGGCCTGGCCCGGGCGGCCCGCCTGGGTGAGCTACTCGGGGTCACTCCCGACGCACACGCCGCGGCCATCCGGGCCGTCCTGTCGGCCTACGGGTTCCGGACCGGAGCCGACGCCGGGGTGCCGCCGGAGCGCCTGGTGGAGGCGATGAGCGCGGACAAGAAGCGGCGCGGCGGGGAACTGCGCCTTGTGCTGCAACGGGGAATCGGGGATACTGTGGTGCAGGCCGTCGCGGCACCGTTGGTGCTCGAGACCCTCAGGGGCGACTGAGGGGCCGGCGAGGACACGAGATGAAGATCACCAGGAACGTCTACCAGAGATACTCCAAGAGCTTTGAACCCGGCCAGGTCATCTTCAAGGAAGGAGAACAGGGCAGCGAGCTGTTCATCATCATCGAGGGAGAGGTCGAGATCCGAAAGCGCACCTCCTCCAATACCGCCAAGACCCTGATCACCTTCCACAAAGGGGACATCTTCGGTGAGATGGCGATCGTGGAGGGCAAGCCCCGTTCGGCCACCGCCATCGCGGTGACCCCCTGCCGGATGTTGGTGATGAACGAGGCCCTGCTCGACTCGATGCTGGAGCACAACCCGGACTTCGCCAAGAAGATGATCCGGATCCTATCGGAGCGCATTCGCAAGGCCAACGCCCTGATCCAGGAGCTGAGCTACACCAACCGGCAGAACCAGGTCATGGGGGGCTTGAGGCAGTACGCCGAGGAGAAGGGGATCTCCACGTTCAAGGGTCACCGCGTCAACGTGGCCCAGTTCCTGGAATGGTCGCGCTCCCACCTGGGGATTCAGGACCGGGAGATCGTGAGCACCGTCCAGGAGTTCCTGAAGAGCAAGGTGGTCGAGCAGTCCGCCCTGGGCAAGGGCGAGATCCTGGTCAACCTGAACCGGCTGGTCGTCTAAACTGCGCAGGCGCATGGGTTCTGCCAGCCTGTGGTCGGTGTGCAGGCCGGCGCCAGGCTGCCGTGCCGCGCCCTACAGCTCCTCCAGCGTCCGGGCGAGCTGGCGATACGCCCGGTTGATTTCCTGTGCAGGTTTGCCCGCCGTGGCCGGGGCGTCGGCCAGGGTCTCCAGGCTGTACAAGCTCTCGTTGAGGGCCGTGATGTAGTTGCGGGTCCCCTTGAACCAGTAACTGCCCTGCCCGTCGGTGTGAAGGGTCAGGAAGCCCAGGCGCTTCTGCTTCCTCTTGATTCGGCACACCCGCAGCAGGTCCTTGAGCCGCGCGGCCAGGCGCTCGTAGCCCTCCGGTAGGCACAGGGTCTCGGCGGGGGCCTGCTCCATGATTCCGGCCTCGAGGTCCACCTTGGGCACCAAACGCAGAATCGTGGACAGGCGCATGCCGCTGAACAGCTCGTAGTCCTGGTACAGGAGCTTGCCCTTGAGCTTGTGGTACGAGGGGAGGATCCGCAGGTCCGGGCTCGCGGTCACGGGCCGGATCTTCTCCCAGGGGAGAATGACCGTCTTCTTCTTGCCCTTTTCCATCCGGATGTCGAAGACATCCCAGCCGATCTTGATGAAGTCGCTGCCTTCCCGGCGTCGGGGTTTGCCGGGGATCTCCAGCGGCCCCTCCCGGCCCTTGCCCTTTCCCTCCCCGCCCAGCTGGCGGGCAAGGAGGGGGTGGATGCGCTCCAGCCAGGCGCGCTTGAGCGGTGAGACCGAATGCGCCCACATCCGGCTGGTGCGCACGATCTCTCCCGCCACGATGAACAGGGGGTCTTCCCGGAACATCACCGAGCCGGGGTGGATCTGGATCCGGCCCGCCGTCAGGGTGCGGTAGACGCCCCGGCCTGAGCGCACACACACGAACTGGATCAGCCCGCGGGCGGCCGCGCACAGGTAGTCCGAGAGCTCTCCTCCCGATCCGATGGGAATGCCCTGCTCGGCCACGATCTCCTCCAGCTGCCGCTCGATGTTGAGGATCTCGGCCAGGGTGCGTTCGTCCAGGTAGTTGCGCCGGCAGAAGCCCTCCCGGTCCCGGGTCTTGCGAAAGGCACGGAAGACCTTGAGGTAGGACACGAAGTCCCCCAGGGGGTCCCGGAAGGAGTGGTGCGCCTTGCGGGCCTCCAGCTCCTCTCCCGGCGGGAGGACGAAAGGGGTGCGGGCCGACAGGAAGGCCGCAGCGATCAGGATCTCCTCGAGCACGCCGGGGT
The DNA here is from genome assembly GCA_016930895.1 of Spirochaetales bacterium. The sequence goes on from JAFGFV010000446.1 coordinate 7,303, forward strand.
AATGCCGGATCGCCTCCACGATCATTCGGGCCAGGCGCGGCAGGATCGGGAAGGCGAGCATCTGCTCGCCGATCTGGGTCAGGGCGCGCTGCTCGTCCAGGGCATCGAGGAGCTTGAGGGTCTCGATGGCGCTCAGAATCCCTTCCCGCTCCGGCGGGGAGATGAAATCGAAGCTCTCGAAGTCCTGGATGCCCAGCTCGGCCATGCGGAGCACCACCTCCGAGAGATCCGTGCGCAGGATTTCCTCGGTGGTGAACAGCGGGCGAGAATCGAAATCCTTGCGGCTGTACAGGCGGTAGCACACCCCCGGGCGTGTCCGGCCGGCGCGCCCCCGGCGCTGATTGGCCGACGCCTTGGACACCGGAACCTCGACCAGGGAGGAGGTGAAGTTGCGGTTGTTGTAGAAGTTCATCTTGGCGCGCCCGCTGTCTATGACCGTGGTGATGCCGTCGATGGTCACGCTCGTCTCGGCGATGTTGGTGGCCACGACCACCTTGCGCCGGCCCGGGTAGTCCTGGAACACCCGTTCCTGCTCCTCCGAGGACAGGCGGGAGTATAGAGGCAGGATCTCCAGCCGTCGGGCCACGGGCAGGCCCTGAAGGGCGGTGATGCAGTTCTTGATGGAGCCTTCGCCGGGCAGGAACACGAGCACGTCCCCGCCGCCGGCCTCTTCCGGAGCCGGGCCCCCGTGCTCATCCTCCGCGACGGGCTGGCCGGTCTCGATGCGGTAGACGATCCGGGTGATCTGCTCGAGCAGGGCATCCGGGCTGGATTCCGACGCTGGAGGGGCATAGATCATCCGGACCGGGTAGGGTTCGGTCTCGATGTTGACGATTGGGCATTCGTCGAAATACTCGGAAAAGACCTCGGCATTGATCGTGGCCGAGGAGACCACCACCTTGAACTCCGGACGGTTTTCCAGGACCCGTTTGAGCAGCCCGAGGATGAAGTCGATGTTCAGGCTCCGCTCGTGGGCCTCGTCGACCATCATGACCCCGTAACGGGAGAGCGCGGGGTCCGCCTTCATCTCCTGGAGCAGGATGCCGTCGGTCATGATCTTGATGCGGGTGGTCAGATCCGTGCGGTCCTCGAATCGCATCTTGTAGCCCACCACCTCGGGGATCGTGACTCCCCGCTGTCGGGCGATAAACCCGCACACGGAAACCGCCGCGATCCTGCGGGGCTGGGTGACCCCGATCATCGAACGCGCTCCGCGACCGGAGGCGCCGTAGCCGGCCTCCAGGAGGATCTGCGGGATCTGCGTCGTCTTGCCGGATCCGGTCGGGCTTTCCACCACGATGACCTGGTGGTCCGCCAGGGCGGCGAGGATGCGCTCCTTCTGCTGGTAGACTGGAAGCTCGAGGGGGTTCATTGGGGTATTGTACGCGCAAACGCGTCCGGCGCGCAACGGCAGCCCGCGGCGGCGCGACGCGGGCCCGAAGCCGCCCAACGGCATTTCCCCCCGGGGTCCGTGGCAGGAGCGATTGCCGGCGGCCGGCGGCCGTCCTATACTATGATTTGGAGGAGCAATGAGCAGCCCAAGGCAGATGCCTCCCGTCTTCGGCCACCGCGAACGGGGGGAAGAGGATCTGGAGAGCTTCATCGCCTCGATTCCGGTATACCGGCCCAGGGAGATCCAGAACCGCCTGCGCGGCCGGGGGTACGTCGGCCAGGACGGCGCGCTCAAGGCCGTGGCCCTGTGGGCGTATCGCCACGTGTCCCGGCTGCGCCAGATCCACCTGGGGGGCGCGGCCAGGGAGAGTCTGCCGCCCAAGAACAACATGCTGTTCGTGGGACCCACCGGCTGCGGCAAGACCTTCCTGGTGGAGCTGTTGTTCCGCGAGGTGCTGCGGCTTCCCACGGTGATCGTGGACGTCACCGCCTATTCGGAGACCGGATACGTGGGCCAGGACGTTTCCACCATCCTGACCCGTCTGTTCTACGCCGCCGGCTTCAACCCTTCGTTCACGTCCGTTGGAGTGATCTGCCTCGACGAGTTCGACAAGATCGCCTCCGGTCAGAACAACGCGGTCTTCGCCGGCGCGGGCACCACCAAGGACGTCTCTGGGGTCGGGGTGCAGCGGGAGCTGCTCAAGATGCTCGAGTCGAGCGAGCTGCCGGTGCCCGCGGAGATCACTCACTCCGAGTACGCCCCCAGGATGATGATCTCGACCCGGGATATCGTGTTCATCGCCTCGGGTGCCTTCAGCGGTCTCAAGGGCTTGATCGAGCGCAGCGGGGCCGAGCACATCGGCTTTGGGCGGGAGCCCGCGGCCGGCGACCCGGAGCGCATCGCCGTTTCCTACACGGCCGAAGAGATGGAGGTGATCCGCTACTTCCAAAGCTATGGCTTCCTGCCGGAGCTGATCGGTCGCTTTCAGCGGATCGTGCCCTTCCGCGCCCTGGCGCGGGAGGAGCTCGCCTCCATCCTGCGGGAAACGGTGCTGCAGCAGTATCTCAACGAATTCCGCCTGGAGGGAATCACCCTCCACGTGGAGGAGGCCGTGCTCGAACGGATCGTCGAGAGGAGCCTGCGGATGGAGACCGGGGCCAGGGGCATCGACGCGGCCTTCATCCGCCACCTCGAAGACGCGGCCTTCGAAGCGTATTCCCGCGAGGGCGCGAGGCGGGTGGAGATTGCCCTCAGGGATGGCGAGGTGGTGTTTGCGGTCACCTGATGCCTCCCGTTCCGGAAGCACCGGTCTCCTGAGTGCCGCCGACCTGGGTGCCGGCGCCGAGATGCTCGAGCGGGTGCGCCGGCAGGTCGCCCTGGGGCCCCGGGTCCCCGGCTCCCGAGCCCACGGGCAGCTGTGCGCCCAGCTGGGTGAGCAGCTGGAGCGCTACGCGGCGCGGGTGGTGCGACAGCGCTTCCCGGTCGCGCTGCCGGGCGGTACGGTGGAGTGTACGAACCTGGCGGGGGTCTTTCCGGCTTCGGGGGAGCGCCGAGGCGGGGCGGCGGGGCTCCTGATCGGCACCCACTACGACACCCGACTGCGCGCCGACCGGGAGTCAGACCCCGACCGCCGCGACCGGCCCATCCCGGGGGCCAACGACGGCGGCTCCGGTACGGCGGTGCTCCTGCAGCTGCTCCCGTTCCTGGCGCAGACACCGCACGAGCGGGAGGTGACCGTGGTGTTCTTCGACGCGGAGGACGTGGGGGACATCTCGGGCAATCCCTTCTCCCTGGGGGCGCAGCGCTTCGTGGAGGGGGCGCCCGTGGAGCTGCCCGTGGAGGCGGTCATTCTCGATATGGTCGGGGGGCGTGCCCTGAGCCTGGACGTCGATGCCCATATCCTGCATCACCCGCCCAGCCTGGGGCTCACCTATCGCCTGTTCTCTCTGGGGCAGGCCCTGGAGCTCCCCGCCTTCGGCCCTGGGGCCCCGTGGGGCAGGGCGCTGCCCCGGGATAAGCTGCGCTACATCATCAGCGACCAGTACCCGTTCATGGTTGCGGGAATCGCGGCCTGCCTGTTGATCGACCTGGACTATCCCCAGTGGCACACGCAGGAAGACCTGCCGGCGGCGATGGCCCCGGAGAGCCTCGCTACGATCGCAGCAGTCTTGAGGCGGTTTCTGCTGCAGCCGGCACCGTGAGCCCGTCGAAGCTCTCGCGGCTGCGGAGGTCGCGCAGGTTGCACGTGCCGCTGGCTGCTTCGGCCTCGCCGTGGAACAGGGCCAGGGGGATGCCGCGGCGCTCGGCGTACTTGAGCTGGACCGTCAGCTTGCGTCCGGCGGGATAGACCTCTGCGGCAAGCCCGCGAGCGCGCAGCTCCCCAGCCAGGCGGTGGTAGGCGGCTACCAGGCTCTCGTCCAGACACAACACCAGCACGTCCGGGGCCGCTTGGGCGGAGGGCAGGGCGTTCAGCTCCTCCAACGCCGAGAGCAGCCGGTCCAGGCCGATGGAGGCGCCCACCCCGGGCAGCTGCTCCTTGGTGTAGAGGGAGGCCAGGTCGTTGTAGCGACCGCCTGAGCAGACCGAGCCGATTCCGGGCAGCTCGTCGAGAAAGGTCTCGAAGACCACTCCGGTGTAGTAGTCCAGCCCGCGGGTGATCGACGGGTCCAGGCGGACCACCTCGCCCAGGCCCGCCTCCGACACGCAGTCAAGGATCTCCCGGAGCCTGCGCAGGGGCGCGCAGTCCGGCGGCACATGTGCCGCCAGCTTCTCCAGGGTATCCCGGTTCGAACCTTGCGCGTCCACGAACTCCAGGATGCCCCGGGCAGGCTCCGTCCCGGCCAGCTCCCCCAGGGCGGCTTCGACCTTTTCCCGGCCGATCTTGCCGAGCTTGTCGATGACGCGCAGCACCTCCAGGTAGGAGGACTCCAGCCCGATCGAGCGCAGAAACTCGTTGAACAGCTCCCGGTGGGAGAGGTGGATGTGGAAGCGCTCCACGCCCAGGGCGCGGATGGCCTCGTGCATGGCCGCCAGGATCTCGAAGTCCGCCGAAGCGGAGTCCACCCCGACGATGTCGAAGTCGATCTGCACGAACTCGCGGTAGCGTCCGCGCTGGGTATTCTCCCCGCGCCACACCTTGGCCATGTGGTAGCGCTTGAATGGCAGGTAGAGCTCTTGCACGTGCGCGGCCATGAAGCGGGCGAAGGGGACGGTCAGGTCGAAGCGCAGGGCCACGTCCCGCTGGCCGTGGTCCCGGAAGCGATACACCTGCTTGTCGGTCTCCCCGCCGCCCTTGCCGAGGAGGATTTCAGCGTACTCGAGAGCCGGCGTGTCGATGGGCACGAAGCCTGCGCGGCGGAACACCTGGGCCAGCCGCGCCTGGATCTCCTCTTTCAGGAGTTCCTGCCGGGGAAGTGAGTCTCGGAATCCGCGCAGGGTACGGGGTTCGATGATTTCTCGCATGGGGCTTGCTCAAGGTAGCGCCGCGGCCTCGGCAATGTCAAGGCGCAATTGCCCTTGACGCCGACAGCGGCGATTCCCATAATACAATCCTCAGGCGGCTGGACGGATTCTACGGCGTACTTGAGGATCGGATAAGGCACCTTGCTCGCTCGCTACGGAACCTCACCGGACGGAAAGCCGGTCAAGAAAGCGGATATCTACACTCTGGAGGAGCACGGTATTGATCCTGCGGGCATCGACCGCGATGCCCGGCGCATCATCGGACGGCTCAAGCGGGCCGGGCACAAGGCCTTCGTGGTCGGCGGGGCGGTGCGAGACCTGCTGACCGGACGGACCCCCAAGGACTTCGACATCGCCACCGACGCGGTGCCCCGCAGGATCCGCAAGCTATTCCGCCACTCCCGGATCATCGGCCGGCGCTTCAGGATCGTGCATGTCTATGTACCCCGAGGGTCGGAGCACAAGATTTTCGAGGTGGCGACCTTCCGTTCCGGGCTCGCCGAGGGCGGAAACAACGTCTACGGGGCCATGGAGGAGGACGTCTGGCGCCGAGACTTCAGCTTGAACGCCCTGTTCTACTGCCCCGAGGAACAGATCATCGTCGACTACGTGGGTGGGCTCAGGGACATCCGCGAACGCCGGTTGCGGACCCTTGCGCCGACGGAGGCCTCTTTTCTGGAGGACCCCGTGCGCATGATCCGGGGTGTAAAGTACTCGGTGTTCACGGGCTTTGCGCTGCCTCCGGCGATCACGGGGGCCATTCGCAAGCACAGGCACCAGCTGGCCTCGTGCTCGATGGCCCGGCTCACCGAAGAGGTGTACAAGATACTGGCCTGCGGCCAGTCCGCCGAGATCTTCAGCCAGGCCTACCAGCTTGGGCTGCTGGAGGTCTTTCTGCCCAGCCTGGAGCATGCCTTGCGCGCCCTGGGCAGGCGTCAGTCGGAAGCCGCGCTCCGGGAGAACCTGGGAGCCCTGGACGAGAGAATCCGCAGCGGCCGCGCTCCGCAGCCGAGCCGCGGGGCCATGGTGGCATACCTGATGAAACCGTTGCTGAAAGGCTGGAAAAGGCCGGATCCCGGGGAGGACGTCGAGGAATCCCTGCAGCGCTACCTTCGCGACAGGCTCCTTCCCCTCGTTCCCTCGCGCCGGGAGCTCGGCCAGGCGGCCCGGCGACTCCTACGCGACCGATAGCCTGCCGGCGCGGGGCACTGCTACTGCATGGCCTCGATTCGCCTCAGGAGCGCGTCCACCTTGCCGCCGAAGGCTGCCGGGTCGAGCTCCCGGGCCCGCTTGAGATACTCCGTCGCCTGGCTGTAATTCCCCGCGGCAAACGCATTGACTCCGAGGGCGTATTGGGCGAGGGCAGGGTCCACGCCGAGACGCTGGGCCTCCAGGTAGTAGCCGGCCGCCTGCTCGTATGCCCTGTTCTGGTAAGCGATCAGCCCGAGGTAGTAGGGGGGGATGTAGCTGTCCTGACGCATCTCCCGCGCTTCGACAAAGAGCGTCCTGGCCCCCTCCAGCTCGCCGCGCCCGTATTCGGACACCGCCTGCCGCACCAGGTCGTTGAAGGTGCGCAGGGAGAGGATGTAGGAGCTCACGGCGCGCTGCAGCTCCTCCGGCGAGATCCATGAAAAAGCCTTTTCCTGGACTCGCCTGGAGTTATCGAGCACCCCGGCGGAGGGCTCGAGGGCGGACAGGGAGTCCCAAAGCATGCGGTTGAAGCGCCGGTCCGGCGTCTCCAGCAGGAAATGCACCAGGCCCCAGGCGGCGGGGTAGAAGATCTCGATGTTCGATTGCGCCGCAGCCCGGTCGGCCCGCAGGAGGTCCTCGATGCTGAACCGGGCGGAGAGCTCTGGATCGCGCAGGATCCCCTTCAGCGAGTCGAGCCAGGTCAGGTTCGCAGCGAGGACGAAGCGATTGCCTCCGGAGTCATACCGGGAGGCCTCGAGGTAGGTGGCCATCCCCTCTTCCAGCCACAGCGGCGCCCCGGGAATGCGGCTGTTCAGCAGCTGGATTAAGCCGTAGTGCAGCAGCGAGGAGTCGAACTCCTCGGGCTCGCGCTGGAAGCCTACCAACTCGCTGCGCCCCGGGTCGCTGTAGGAGATGAATACGAAGTCTGACCTGGTCTCCGCGATGATCCCCATCAGATACCTTTCGTATTCCTCCCGGCTGGCGAAGATGCGCACCCCCAGCGGCAGCGGCAGGTCTGCCGGGTCGAAGCGCAGGTACTCGTTGCACAGCCCCAGGACCGCCTCCATCTTGCGGGCGACCTCGTGGGCGAAACTCTGGCTCGCGTCGGAGAGGACCCGGTAGTGCGCGCTGGAGGCGCTGTAGAACACCGGCTCCTGAGCCGCCGCGCCTGCCGCCGTGAGGGTCAAGACCGCCACCCAGGCAATCCTGCGAAGGTGTGCTCGTGTCATTCCTGCCTCCCAGGGGTTCCATGATATCCACCCGGCCTGCACCTGTCAAATCCGCAATTCCTGGCAGGGCTGGCGGTCCTCCGCGTGACTGGCCGCTTCGGCGCAGCGCCCCCCTCGGACCTCAGGCCGGCGAGCCGGTGTCCTGGTCGGCCCCCGGGGTTTTCTCGGCGGTCCGGGTCTGGTCCGAGGTCCGGCGCGGCTCGGAAGCGCTGTCAGCGCCGGGGCCGGATCCGCGGTCTCTGTCCCGACCCTTCGACCGTTTGCGGGCTGAGGCGGGCTTGGGGCTCGGGCGCCGAGGGGCCCGTTCCAGCAGCAGCGAGAAGGAACGGAACCCCGGAATGTCCTCCATGATGAGCTTGATCGACGTGGTCATCGGCACCGCCAGCAGGACCCCAGGGGCCCCCCACAGCCATCCCCAGAAGAACAGGGCGACGAACACCATGGGGATGGAGATCTTGAGACGTATCCCCACCAGGGCCGGCTCCAGGACCTGGGCAATGAGATTCTGAATGAGGAGCAGCGCGATGAAGATCCACAACGTGGTGACCCAGCTGCCGAACTGGATGATCGACAGCAGCAGCGGGACGATCACCGCGATGATCGATCCCAGGTAGGGAATAAAGTTGAGCACGAAGGTAAGAAACCCGATGATGACCGCGAACTCCAGGTGAAACAGGCTCAAGACCACGCCGGTGCCCAGGCCGACCAGGGCGCTGACAAAGCTCTTGATGCCGATGTACTTGCGCAGGTCGCTGTCGATCTTCTGGAGCACCCGCGCGATCTTCTTGGCCTCGGGCCGCGGGAAGCTCCTGATCAGCTTGCGGGTGAAGCCATGCTTGGCGAACAGGAAGAGCAGCGAGAAGACGAAGACCATGAAAAACTCGGTCACCAGCCCCGCCACCGACTGGATCGTGGACAGCACGATGGAGGCGACCGGGATCTTGCGAATCTCGTCCAGGAGCTGCACTCCGAGCAGGTTGTCGGCGGCGAACTGGATGCGGGACAACAGGTCCCGGACCAGGTTCACGAAGGCACTCTGGTACCTGGGAAAGGTCACCGCGAAATTCTGGGTGTTGCTCACCAGCACGTAGCTGAACCACAGGACCACCCCGAGGAACATGAACCCTGCCAGGAGCACCGCCACGATCAGGGGCACCCGGATGCGCCGGAGCAGTGTGACGAGCGGGTCCATGACGTACGCAATGAACACTGCGATGAGAAGCGGGATGAAGACCGAACGGGCAAAGCGCAGCACGAACCCGGCAATGATGATCGTGATGATGGTCAAGAGGATGTTGCTCGTTATGCGGCGGTCAGGACCCTTTTGATACGCGTCCAATCGTGACGTTCACCTCCTTGAGGATGATTCCCGTGAAGCTTTCGATGTTGCGGGCTATGTACTCCTGGAGCTGGTACAGGGAAGAGGCGATCTGTCCCACGTACGGGACCTCCAGAACGACCTCCAGCAGGTAGCCGCCGGCGGTCTTGTGAGAGACCACCTTTTCGACCTTCAGGCTGCTGTCGAACTCCTGAACGCAATGCAGCACCATCTGGCTGATCGCCGCCTGCGAGATGCTCACTGCCCCCCGGTTCCCGTATCCCGGGCGGACCACAGTCTTCTCGATGATGTTCCCGCTGCCGAGAGGATGAAAGCGTCGCTTGAAGAAGATCTTCATCGAGTCCAGGAAGATATTAGGATAACTGCGTTTGACCTCCAGAGCCGGGATGGGAATGATGTGCTTGCCCTCCGTGTTTCTGGAGCGCACGGCGGCGGCGATCTCGTCCCGGCTGGCTATCTCCTCGATGCGGATGATCTTGGACGGATGGGGCAGCTGCAGGCGTCGGGCGATCTTGCGCACCATCTTGTCGGAGGTCCCAATGACGAGCACGCGCTTGAATTTCTCCTTGTTGAGGGCTCGGCGCACGCTCTCGGCGTGGCTCTGCTCGGCGAACAGGGCGGTGCCGATGGCCGCCAGCATCCCCTTTTCGCGCTTGGCGGAGCGACCGGCCAGGATCTTCTGATCCTTGATCAACAGGCCGTCGTCGATGATCAGATCAATCCCGTGCTTCTCGGCCACCAGACGTGCCCTGAAGCTCTTGCCCGTCCCGCTGCCCCCCACCAGGGCAAGGACCTGGACACCTTTGAACATCCAGGTGAAGTGGTAGAACAGATCTCGGAGGATGGGCATCGCGCTACCTACCCGCCGTCAGGCTACGTTCCGCCCCGCCGGCGGACCAGAGTGTGGTGTCACGCTGATCGTCCCGTCAATCGCCCAGCCTCGCGGCGGTCCCCCGAGGCTGCGGGTCAAACAGGGTTTGAAGAGCCTCCGCGGCTGTCCGGGCCCCGCGCAACGCCGTGACCAGCTCCCCTTGGCGAAACAGCAGCGTCAGCTCGGCGATCAGCTTGAGGTGGACAGACACCTGGTTCGCACAAACCAGGAACAGCACATAGGTCGGCTTGCCGTCCAGGGAATCGAAGTCCACCCCGTCGCGACTGATCCCGAGGACGAGCCGAGGCTCGGGCACGGGGCACTCCTCCGGCCTGCGCGGGTGAGGGATCGCGATCCCCGGAAAAATGGCGGTGGAGACCATCTCCTCCCGTTCCACCAGCATCTCCACGAGCCTGCCCGGGTCGCGCAGCAGGCCGGCGGCCACCAGGGGCTCGCAGAGTTGATGCAGGATGTGCTCCTTGCTCCGGCCCCGAATGTCCAGCCGCACCAGCTCGGCGGGCAGCAGGCGGGGCAGCGGGATCGGCAGCCGGTCTGAGCGAATCAGCCGTTCCAGCTCCGGCTGCGGCAGGGTCTTCATCTGGGAGATCAGCCAGTCATCCACGACCGTACGCATGAAGCGCCACTGGCTGGCCACCTTGGTGGCCGGTATGTCGCCACGCTGGGCCATCTTCAGCAGCGACCGGCGGGCGATCTTGAGATAGTCCGCCATCTGCCGGAGAGTCATGATGTTGCTGTCGTCGCTCATCTCTGCGTTCCGCCTGTAGCCGTACCCGTGCAGTATAACCCAGCCCGGCCGCCCGCGGCAACGAGGCAGCCCGCCCCTGTGCTGCCCACCCCGCGTCGGGATATTCTTGACAGCCGCCTCCCGCGTGAGAAACACTGTTCCCGGCTCGGCACTCCGACAGCATGAGACAGGCACGCACGCACGCCCACCTCCGCCGCCTCCTGACCCTGGCTTCCGCGGCCATGCTGGCCTGCCTGGCGGGCGTGGCGCTGTCGCTGATCACGGCCGATCCCGATCTCACCGGGCGGCGCATCTGGCGGGGGTACTACACGCTCCTGCTCGAGCCCGCCGGGGACAACGCCGAAGTGGCGCGGCAGCTTGCGCGGCTGCCTGGAATCCACGCGGTGGTTTCGCGGCATACCGCCGAGGTTTCCTTCAACACCTTCGGGGGGTTCAGGAGCGCGACGATCAGCTCCATCCGCAGCCGCCTGGATGCCGATGATCCGCGGTTGGATCCGTTCCTCTCCCGGGTAGACTCCCTGTTCAGGGTGCAGAGCATGGGAACGGAGTGGGAGCTGATGTACCTCCGTTCGGACCTCGGCAGGCTGCCCGCGGCTGCGAGGCTGTCCTCCCTCCTTCCCGGACGCCGCTGGAAAGTGGCGGACATCCACTTCCCCGCCATCGGGCTGCGCGTCGGTCTGTTCCTGGCATTCTGCGCCGTCCTGTGGGTTGGCGGCGGCGCCAGGCGACCAGGCGGCGTGCTCTGGGCGGGGTTGCTGCCGTGGCTGGCGGCGGTAGCGGTGGGAGGCTGGACGACATTGCTGCTCTTTTTTCTAGCGGCGCCGCTGGGAGCGGAGCTCCTGGAGGCTTTCCGCGGCTACCTGGCGCGGCGGTTGTCCGGGTTCCCCGGGGCGCTACGGTTCACCGGGCGGCGACCCGGGCCAAGGCAGGCGTGGAAGGTGCTCAGCGCAGCTCTGGGAGCCGCGGCCGCCGCCATATTGGCGCGCGGGGGAACCCCTGCGTTGCCCGTGGCCCTGCCGCTGATCTCGAGCGTGGTGCTGCTCCCTCTGGCGTACGCTGCGGAAATCCAGGGCTCCCTGCGGCGCTTTCACCGAATCTTCGAGCCGGTGCCGATCCTGGACCGCCTCGGCAGGGGCCGGCCTTGGTTTTCCTCCACGCGGTTCCGGGAGCTGGCCGTCGTGGCCCTGGTCATCGTCGCCTCGATCGCGGCCCGGAGCGATGGCAGAGCATGGGGTCTCCCCCATTATGCCCCGGGGCCCATCGGCGGGGTCCGCGAGCCCTTGTCCTGGGTGGGGCTGGAGAGGCTGGCCGCGGCCAGCTCCCGAGCCTCGCTGCCCAACCTGGCGGATTATCTGAGCCACAAGGCGTTTCAGGAGGCCCTGAGCTTCGGGCGTCCCTACGGCCTGCCCCGGGCCGGCGAACGGGTGCGGATATCCCGCTACGTTGCGGCGCGCGGAGGACCGCAAATCCTGCGCACCGAGAGGGTCGTGAAGCGCTTCCAGGAGTCCTGGGTTCAGGAAACGCTTGCGGCGGCGAAAGAGGGGTCCGTGGAGAGGCTCCTGGTGGACCAGGGGTTCGCCGCTCTGGTGGTGGCAGGCGGGGAAGGGGCCCGAGCCGGCAGTCGCGCCCGGGGGGCTCCGGCAACGGCCAGCCTGGCGGGGCTCGCTGTCGGGCTTTTCCTGGCGACGTACCTCCTGGGAAGGGATTTGCGTTTGACAGGGGCGGCCTTGTGTGCTACTACGAGTCTGACGCTCAGGAGGCACCAGCACCCATCATGAGGAAACTTCCGACCTTTCCGGGGGGAGGTGTTCATCCCCACGACTCCAAGGCCCTCGCCAGCGGCGTGCCGATCCGCAACGCCCCCGTGCCGGCGACTGCGACCCTGCCGCTGCACCAGCACATGGGCGCCCCGGCGGAGTGCGTCGTGGAGCCGGGGCAATCCGTGCGGGAGGGAATGCTCGTCGGCAAGGCCACCGGGGCCTTTTCGGCCAACGTCCACAGCTCGATCCCGGGCACGGTCAAGGATATCTCCGAGCTCTATCTGCCCAGCGGGATTCGCAGCAAGGCGGTGGTCGTCGAGTTCGAAGGGGAGTTCGACCGATCCGGCAAGTCCACGGAAACGACGGCCTGGGACCAGGCCACGCCGGAGGAGCTGCTGGGCGTGATCCGGGAGAGCGGGATCGTGGGGTTGGGGGGCGCGACCTTTCCGACGCCGGTCAAGTTTTCGGTGCGGGAGGGCACCCGGGTGGAGTTCTTCGTGGTCAACGGAGTGGAATGCGAGCCCTTCCTCTGTGCCGACCACCGCCTGATGCTCGAGAAGACCCAGGAGCTGCTGACCGGCATCGAGATCGTTCGCCGCATCCTGAAGCCTGCACAGGTGGTGATCGGGGTGGAGGCGAACAAGCCGGACGCCATCGAGGCCCTGCGCCGGGGCGTGCACGACCGCGAGCTGGACATCCGGGTGGCGCCCTTGAAGGTCAAGTACCCCCAGGGAGACGAGAAACAGCTGCTCAAGGTGATCACCGGCCGGGAGGTTCCTTCCGGCGGCCTGCCCCTGGACATCGGCGCGGTCGTCTCGAATGCCGGCACCGTGTTCGCCATCTACGAGGCAGTCGCCCTGAAGAAGCCCCTGATCGAGAGGATCGTCACGGTCACCGGTCCGGTTCTCGCACGGCCCGGGAATTTCAAGGTCCGGCTGGGTACGCCGGTGGGAGCGCTCATCGAGGAGTGCGGGGGATTCACGGAGCCTCCCGGGAGGGTCGTGGCCGGCGGGCCGATGATGGGCTTCGCCCTTGCGGATCTCGATCAACCGGTCACCAAGGGGACCTCCGGTGTGCTGGCCCTGAGCCGACAGCAGACCCGGGCCTTCCCCGAGACCCCCTGCATCGGCTGCGGGCGCTGCATCGCGGCCTGTCCCTTTGGGCTCAGCCCCACCGTGCTCTACAAGTGGATCGACCATGGAGAGTACCAGGAAGCACTCGCAGCCGGCCTCATGGACTGCAAGGAATGCGGCTGCTGCGGCTACGTGTGCCCGGCGCGCATCCCCCTGGTACAGGGAATGAAGCTCGGCAAGTTCATGTCCAGAAAAAAGAAGGCGTGAGGTATGGAAGAGCTCAAACACGTACGCATCGCTAGTTCCCCCCACCTCCACGAGGGCAGCACGACTGCCCGGATCATGATCAGCGTGATCGTGTGCCTTCTGCCGGCGGGGGTGTGGGGGGTATTGATCTTCGGCGTGCACTCCCTCTACGTGCTGTTCGCCTCCGTGGCCGGGGCGGTGCTCACGGAGTTCGTGATCGCCCGCCTGCTGGGCCGGTTCACCTTGAATGACTGGAGTGCGGTGCTGACCGGCCTGCTCGTGGGTTACAACATGCCCCCTTCGGTGCCGTTGTACATCCCGGTGATCGCTTCGGCATTCGCCATCGCAGTGGTCAAGATGACCTTCGGAGGATTGGGAAGGAACTGGATGAACCCGGCTTTGGCGGGCAGGGTATTCGTGACCTTCTCCTGGACTGGGTTCATGACCACCTGGAAGCCCCCCCTGAGCTGGGGCTCGGACGCTACGACCACCGCCACGGTCCTGGGAGCCGTGAAATCGGGCCTGGCGGACGTGCAGGGCGCGATCCGGGGGCCCATGGAGTTCCTGGCCCAGGCAGGCTACCCCACCAGCGGGATGGGAACGGCAGCCCAGGGAGGGGTGGCGGCGGTGTTCGCCCCGATCGCGAGGCTCTTTCCCCCCGGCTACGGAGACCTGTTCGTGGGCAACATCCCCGGCTGTATCGGGGAGGTGTCGGCCCTGCTGCTCATCCTCGGGAGCGTCTACCTGTTCGTCAAGAAGATCATCACCTGGGAAATCCCGGTGGCGTACCTGGGGACCTTCGGGGTGCTGATCTGGGTGTTCGCCGGGAGGCGCTTCGGCGCCGGTTTCTTCAGCGGGGATGTGCTGTTTCACCTGTTCGCCGGAGGTTTGATGCTCGGAGCCCTGTACATGGCCACGGACATGGTCACCTCGCCGCTCACCCGCCGTGGGATGCTGCTGTACGGCGTAGGGACGGGGTTCCTGACGTTCCTGATCCGGGTCTACGGGTCCTACCCCGAAGGGGTTTCCCTGGCCATCATCATCATGAACATGTTCGTGCCGATGATCAATCGCGCGACCGCGCCGGTCAAGTTCGGGTTTGTCAAGGAAGGTCGATCATGAAGACGGTCGCGACCACGGGGCTCAAGCTGTTTGCGATCTGCGCGGTGGCGGCGCTCGCCCTTGGGGCGGTCAACGCGATCACAGAGCCGCGCATCGCCGAGTACAAGGTCGAGACGCTGCGGGCGGCCCTGGCCGAATTGACTCCGGGCTCCGAGACTGGCGAGCCGGAAGAGGTGCCGGGCAATCCGGTCGTCGTGACCCGCTATCCGGTGCTCACGGACGGGCAGGAGGCCGGCGCACTCCTGGAGCTGGTCGGGACCGGCTACGGCGGCGACATGAAGATCCTCGCCCGCTACGATGCAAGCGGGGAGATCCGGGCCGTCAAGCTGATGGAGGACGAGGAAACGCCGGGCCTCGGGAAGAAGGCCGAGAACCCGGCCTACATGCAGAAGTTCATCGGCACGGGCACGGCGGACAAGCCGGTGCCGGTCCGCAAGGAGATGCTCCCGGCGGACGAGGCCGACGCGATCACCGGCGCCACGATGACCTTCCTCGGGGTTTCGAAGGCCCTGGCCGAGGGTGCCGAGTTCGTGCGACAGGGGAGGTGAGTCATGGCCAACGAGTTCACCAAAGGGATCTTCAAGGAGAACCCGATTTTCATCGTCCTCCTGGGGCTGTGCCCGACCCTGGCGGTTTCGACCCAGGTGGTCAACGCCCTGGGGATGGGGGCGGGGGTCATCTTCGTTCTCTTGGGGTCGAACATCTTCATCTCCCTGCTCAAGGGCTTCATCCCCGAGAAGATCAGGATCCCGGCCTACATCGTGATCATCGCCTCCTTCGTGACCATCGTGGACCTGGTCATGCAGGCCTTCACCCCGTCCCTGGCCAAGAGCCTCGGAGTGTACGTCAAGCTCATCGTCGTGAACTGCATCATCCTGGGGCGGGCGGAGGCGTTCGCCAGCAAGAAGGGCGTGGCCGAATCGATCCTGGACGCGCTGGGCATGGGCATTGGTTTTACCCTGGGGCTGTTGCTGATCTCCCTGATCCGGGAGGTAGTGGGGGCCGGCACGATCACCCTCTTCGCCATCGGGAGCTTCGAGGGGGTCATCCGCATCCCGGGACTGGTCAGTCAGCCGGCGCGGGTCCTGGCCCTTTCCGCCGGGGCCCTGCTGCTCATGGGGTACCTGAAAGCCTTCTTCAACTGGCTGGAGCTGCGACGTGAGCAGGCGCGGCGGTGGCCTCGGGTGCGCCGGGGGGCTCGAGCGCTGGCGGCTGCGGCCGTGACGGACTCTGGCTCCGGGTCGGCTGCCGAGTCGAGAACCGAGTCGGCTGCCGAGTCGGTCGGGGGCATGTCATGACCTACGTCGGCATCATCATCACCTTCGTGTTCGTGAGCAACTTTATCCTGAGCCAGTTCCTGGGGCTGTGTCCGTTCATCGGGGTATCGCGCAAGACCGACTCGGCGGTCGGCATGGGTTTCGCCGTGATCTTCGTGATGACCTTGGCCGCTCTCGCTACTTGGGCGGTCTACCGGTTGATCCTGGTGCCCCTGAATGTCGCCTACCTCCAGACCATCGCCTTCATCCTGATCATCGCGGGGCTCGTGCAGCTGGTGGAGATGGTGATCCTGAAGATCTCCCCGCCCCTGTACAAGGCCCTGGGGATCTACCTGCCCCTGATTACGACCAACTGCGCGGTGCTCGGGATCGCCCTGATCGCGGTGCGCAGCGAGTACGGTGCCCTGGAAAGCCTCGTGGCCGGGTTTTCCGCCGGCCTGGGGTTCCTGCTCGCCATCGTGGTCATGTCGAACCTGAGGGAGCGGCTGGATCGGGAATGGGTACCCCGGCCCTTCCGCGGAGTGCCCATCGCCTTCGTCACGGCCGGTCTCATGGCGCTGGCGTTCATGGCCTTCGACAAGGCGCTGCTCAGAAACCTGCTCGGATAGGAGGGACGTCGTGGCTGTGTTGCGCATGCTGTATGCCTTCGGCTCGGTTGCCGGCCTGGGCCTCCTGCTGGGAATCGGTCTGGCCGTGGCGAACCGCCTCCTGGCTGTGCGCAAGGACGAGCGGGTCGAGGCGATCGAGAAGATCCTGCCCGGAGCCAACTGCGGGGCCTGCGGCTTCGCCGGCTGCGCGGCCTACGCGGCTGCGATCGTCGGAGGCGACGTCGCCCTGGACATGTGCACCGTCGGAGGGTCAGCGGTGGCCAGCAAGGTCGCGGGAATCATGGGGCAGGAGTACTCCGGGACTTCGGTGCAAAGGGTGCCTCAGGTGCACTGCCGCGGCGGGCGGACCAACGCCAAGCTGGCCTATAACTACCAGGGCATCGCCGACTGCAACGCCGCGCGCCTGCTGTACGGCGGCGACAAGGAGTGCAAGTACGGCTGCTTGGGCCTGGGAAGCTGCATCCGGGTCTGCCCGGTGGATGCCATTGCCTACGACGAGGAAGGCCTCGTGTGGGTCAACAAGGAGCTGTGCATCTCCTGCGGAAAGTGCGTCCAGGTGTGCCCGACGGGCGTCATGCGCTGGGTGCCCTACGACGCGGACTGGATCGTGGCCTGCAACTCCACGGACAAGGGTGGGGCCGTTCGCAAGTACTGCAGCGTGGGGTGCATCGCCTGCAAGATGTGCGAGAAGAAATCTCCTGAGGGGGGCTACAAGATCGAGGACTTCCTCTCCCGAATCGACTACACGGCCGCCGGCGATCGGGAGGAGGGGGCCAAGGCCTGCCCGACCCACTGCATCATCCGAAACGAGGTGCACGCCAAAGCTCGATGAGGCACGTCCGCCTGGTCTTCGGGACCTACAACATCCTTCC
>JAFGFV010000447.1 GCA_016930895.1 Spirochaetales bacterium
GAATGCTCCCCGAACTCCTTGACGTTGCCCTTGAGGACGATCTGCGGAGGAAGCCGGATGACACTTCGGGGAATTCCACCTTCCGAGATATGCGCGTACATCATCTTCGCCGCGACCCTGCCCTGCGCGTACGGGACCTGATAGATAGATGCGCAGATCACGCCCGCCTCCATGAACGTTGCGCCGTCCCGATCGATTTCTGTGGCAATCACCCTGACCCGACCGGTCAGTCCGCTCGCCACGATGTGCTCGCAGATGGTCAGAGAGTTACCTGTCGCGACATAGATGCAGCGCAGATCAGCATGCGACTCGGTCACCTGCTTGACGAGATATCCGGCGTATTGCGGGTCGTCATAGGTCGCATCTACCCCAGTCAACTTCAGGCCAAGCAGAGCGGCTTCCCGGAGGAATGCTTCCACCTTCTCCCGGTGCAGCCTCGTGTTGGTGTGGCCGGTGAAGACAGCAACCGACCCGTCGGGCGGCACGAACAGCCTCGCAATCTCCGCGGCCAGCACTCCACACATTTCAGTGTCGATGCTGACCTCTAGGAGTCTCTTGCCGTATTCAAGGATGTTTCCGACCATGATCACCGGAATCCCGGCGGTGTCAAATCGATTGAGCACACTATCGAAACTGCAGAAGTAGCTGGGACAGATAATTAGAATATCGATCTTCTCGTGAATCAGCCCCTCCACCATTTCGGCCATACCGGTCTCGCTGTAGGTGCTGCGAGAGATGTATCGGTAGAGCCCGCTGATGTTGGAATCACTCAGTTCCTCCAACTCATCCCGTATCCCCATCTCGATAGGCCGCTGGAACCCCGGCCAGTCGACAGGGATGATGACGCCGACCTTCACGGTCTTGCGCCGAAGCGACTGCGCTACCTTGTTTCTTCTGTAGCCAAGCGTGTCGGCGACCTCGAGAATCTGGCACCGTAGCGTAGCGCTGATTCCGCGCTTGTTGTCAAGGGCCTTGTTCACTGTGGATAACGACACGCCTGCGTGACTCGCAATGTCCTTGATCGTTACCCGTCTCGATTCCCTCATCTTTGACGCACGACCTCGTCACCTCTGTTTGCGAAACGGTTCGCACCGCCTCCTTAGGGGAAACGTTTCGTAAGTGACTTAGGATATACTGCTGGACGCTGGATGTCAATCTTCTTTTTTTGAATAGAACAGGGAGCCCGTTTCCGACCGATCTCACCGGTTGGCGTCTGAAAGACCCAATGGTAACTTATTTGATAACAAATTTTTAGAGAAGGTTCATCGACGTGCGACGACGCGCAACTGCGCATCTTAGGCCGTGAGGATTACACTGGATATCGGAACGGATGCTCCACCGGCGTGCGGCACAATTGTCTTCACGGAATAACGTTTCCCATGGGTAACATAGGCACTCCCGAACAATCCAGGATCGGATGCAGTGGGCATGTCAAAGATGGCCTTCGGAGCCAAAGGCTCGCCCCCAACGGGGGAGGGCCCGGCGCCGCACAGCGCCAGTCCGCTTGCGGCGGCCGTCGCTCGAATGCGCGCGGCGCCCGTCCGCCTCAGTCTTGGTCCGGCTTTTCGGGCTTTTCGGGTTTGTCCGGCTTGTCCCTGGCTTGTCCCGGAGGTACCCCGCCCGGGGGACCTCCGTGCGGAGAGCCCGCGGGCGGGCCACTTTGGCCGCGCTCCGCGGCACGGCTCTTGCCAGCCCGACCACGCTCGATCCGGTCGTGCATGGACACGATCCCGCCCCCCGATTCCAGGGTCGCCACGATCACCCCCTCCAGGATTTCCTCGTGTTCCAGACCGGATGCCCTGGCCTTAAGGTAGACCGGCACGAGAGATCCGTAGGCGGAAGCCGGCAGCCTGCCCGTGAGCAGCAGCGTGCCGATTCTGTGGGCGTCCCGCTCCGCGAGCCCCGCCACCGCCGCGAGGCTGGTGACCGCCCCGGCGGCCTCGCGGATGGCTCCCATTGGCTGCCCCGCCTGCAGGCCGGAGGCGATCAGCCCGCCGGCAAGCTCCTCAGACAGCCCGTCCAGGAGCAGCAGGCTGACCGCCTGCACGTCCTCCTCGCTCCAGGCGGCCCTTCCGCCGGCCCGTTCGAGAATGAACCGCGCGCGGGCCAGCCGCTCCACCAGGTCGCGCAGTGCCTCCAGAAGGCGCGTTGTGTCCGCGCCCTTGGCGGCCCCCTCCTGCAGCTTGTCGATCAGCGGCCCGATGGGCACCTCCCGAGCCCGGGCCGCCGTAAAGAGCTCCTCGAGCTCGGCCCGGACCCCGCCGTACGCCTCGGCGCGTGGATCGGCCGCAAACCAGGAGGTGAGCTCGTCCCCCCGGACAGGCAACGCTGCCAGACCGCACAACAGGAGAACCGTTAGAAGCCGCACCCGCCTGCTGCCCGCCACCGGTTCAAACCCTCACAGTTCCAGCACGGAGCTCGTGCCGCCGAAGCCATCCTCCACCTGCCGCAGCGAGGCGGGGTCGGCGATCCAACGCTGCCCGTCCATCAGGAAGTTGTAGGTGTATACCTGGCCCTTCTTGAGCCGTATGGCGATCTGCCAGCGCCCTTCCCCCGTGGTGTCTTTCATGGCCAGCCGCTGGGAATCCCAGCCGTTGAAGTCCCCGACCAGATTGACCTGCCGCGCCTCCGGGGCCACCAGCTCGAACTGGACCAGGACCTCCTCCCCGGAGGAGCGGAAGCCCCAGAACCACGTCAGCAAGCCGCCGGCAACGAGCAGGGCGGCGCCCGCCGCCAGGGCCAGGGCTGCCCGGGCCACGCCACAGCGCCGGCCCGCGGGCGTTCTCCACGAGCCCAGGAGCCCGGAGCGACCCGCCCGGCCGGCAAACCGACCGCCGAGCCGCCCCATGACCCGATCCTCGAAGCCCTCGAATAGAGGACCCGCCGCGGCCCCGAGCCCCGCGGGCCGGCCGGCGTCGCGGCGCATCAAGGGCAGAAGCTGCCCGTATGCGGAGAGGCAGCGCGGACATTGCGCCAGATGCGCGTTCAGCAGGGCGAGCTCCTCCGCCCCCAGCAGGCCCCTGGCCTCCCACGCGCGAACCAGCTCATCGGCGCCCTGGCACGTACCAGTTTCCTTCGTCTGCATACCCTCGACACATCAATATACTACTGCGGACCGGCGGGCGTTGCGCCCTGCTCCAGGATTCTCCTGAGCCTGCGCCTGCCGCGAAGCAGCCTCGACTTGACGTTGACCTCGCTGATCTGCAGGATCTCGGCGATCGCAGCGATCTTGAGCTCTTCGAAGTAGTGCAGGATCACGGGCTCCCGCACCGTCCGGGGCAGAGCGGCCACGGCCGCGCGGATCCGCTCCCGGCTCTGCGCGCTCTCGAGGTCCTTCTGCGGGTCGTCAATTTCGGCCGCCCCCACCACCGGCTCCCAGGACGCGCACCGGCTCTGCCTGCGCCGCCGCGCGGCGTATGTGGTCCTGAGGTGGTTCATGGCGATCCCGTACAGCCACGGCAGGAAGCGCTTTTCGAGCCTGAAGCGGCGGAGGTACCGGAAGGCCCGCACCAGGATATCCTGGACGCACTCCTCGGCGTCCTCGCGGTTGCCGAGAAAGGAGAAGGACAGCCGGTACAGGAGGGGGCCGTAGCGCTCCACGATGGACCTGAACGCTTCCGTGTTGCCGCGCAGCACTTCGCTCACGGCTGCCAGGTCCTGCGCTTGCCGGTCCCGCGACGGCCGGACCGCTGCCTGCCCTCCCTCTGAAGCCCCAAAGTCGCTCACGGTCCAAAGATAGCCCCGATCTTGCCCGAACACTACCCTCCCGAATGCAACCATGGCACTGCCGGCGAGGTATACATGACTGTCCGGTGACTGCTCAAGAAGGAGCGCCGGACCGTTCGATGTCGCGGCGTGTAATTGCCCTGGAGGTACCATGAAGAATCTTCCGAGAATCGCAATCCTGGTCGGCATCCTGGCGGCCCTGGCCGGACTCTGGGGATGCCAGGTCGACAGCCCCGCCGGCATCCTGCCCACGGGCACCGTCAGGCTCAGCCTCACGGATGCTGCCGTCGACAACCCCGCCATCGACGGAGTGTGGCTGACCATCGGCGAAATTCAGTACAACCTCGGCGGCGACGATTCGCTCTGGCAGTCCTTCGACGACTTCGAAGGTCCGCAGGCCATCAACCTGATGGACTACCAGAACGGGCTCGCCTACCAGCTGGGCAACCTCGAGCTTCCCAGCGGCCAGTACAACCAGATCCGTTTCCTCCTGGACATCCCGGACCAGGGAGTCAAGGCTCCCCCGGTCACTCCCGGCTGTCGGATCACCTTCAACGACGGCACGCCGGACGCCCCTCTGTTCGTCCCCAGCGGACTGCAGACCGGCTACAAGGCGGTGGGCAGCTTCACGGTGCCGGTGAACGCCACGGTTGACATCACGGCGGACTTTGACCTGCACAAGGCCCTCCGCCTCACGGCCAACGGCGAGCGTTATCTCCTGCAGCCGACCATCCGCCTGATCGTGAACAACCAGGCCGGGGCCATCGCCGGAACCGTCGTCAACCTGCCGGCCGAGCAGGTCAAGCTGTTGGCCTACGCGGATGCCACCTACGATCCCTCCGAGGCGGCCGCCCTGCCGGAACAGTTCCCCGGCTCCGTGACCAGCGCCGAAGTCAACCCGGCGACCCATACGTACAAGATTGCCTTCCTGGCCGCCGGGACGTACGACCTGGTCGTCGCCACGGTCGACCCGGTAACCACGACCCTCCTCGTGCAGGGCTTCGTGCCCGATCTCACGGTGGAGAGCGAACAGACCACCCACCAGGACATCGACATGAACGCCCTGGACGCGGACACGGTGGCCGATCCGGCACCCTGAGGGGTGCACCCCGACGGGGGTTTCCCGAACACCGCCGAGGGAGCCGAATGCCACGAAGATTGCACGATCCCGCCATTCACGGCGTAGAGGAGTTCCGGGAGATCATTCGCTACGAACGGGCCCGCGCGGGTCGGTCGGGAAGCTGTTACGCCCTGGTGTCGCTGGAACTCGGTGGGCTGCTTTCCAAGAGGCGTGATCTGCGAAGGCTGCTCCGGACACTGCACCAGCGCATCCGCGCCACGGACGTGCTCGGGTGGCTGGACGATCAGACCCTCTCGGTTCTTCTGCCTGCCACCGGCCTGCAGGGCGGCCTGAAGTTCGCCGCCGCGTTCCAGAAGCATTACGGCAGACAAGACACGCCGCTCCCCTTCACGGTATCCTGTCACCCGGAGCAGCGGCTGGGAGGGAGCGTCGACGGCAGCACCAGCGGCGCCAACGGCGGCAGCAGCACCAAGGGCAGCACGGACAATCACCGCCC
>JAFGFV010000448.1 GCA_016930895.1 Spirochaetales bacterium
CTCCGCCGCCCGGGCGCGGGCCTCCTGCACGGTCTTCTCTGCCTCCCGCTCTGCTTCCAGCACCTTGTCGACGATTTCCTGCATGGGTGTATCCCTCGCCGCACCTATGGTACGGAGTCTTCGAATGAGCAAACCGCAGGCGTCGCGAAACCCTTCCGCTCAGCCGCAGGAGCTGCGCGCTCTTACGCTATTGTCTCTCGCCCTCAGGCGCTCGGCAGAGCCAGACGGGCCTTGCGCGCTTCCAGGCGGGCCTGGGCCTGGGCGATCACCACGTCCTTCTCCACCTGCCCGTTCATTTCACCCAGAGCACGCTCGAACCTGGCGTCCGCCACGTCGGCCCGCCGCTGCATGCGGTCCGCCACCGCGTCGATCGAAACGTCGCTGCCCGCCGAGGCGATGCGGCCCGCCTGGCGCACGGCCTTGACGGCGGTCTCCTTGGCTTTGGTCGCCTTGTCCATCGCTTCCAGCCTCTGGATCTGCTGCACCATGTTCTGGTACCGGCTCTGCAGCGTCGAGACGGCTTCGACGAGCGCCTGCGACGTCTTCTGCGCCGTGGCGATCTCCTCCTCTTTGACACCGGCCCGCTGCTCGAGGCCGATCAACCGCGCTTCCAGGGGTGTGGCCAGATGGTCGTTCTCCGGCTTGTCGTCCGTGAGAATGAAGTCGATGTTCTGGTTGAGCTCCATGATTTGGGAGCGAATCTGGGCGGTGTCCCGCTGCACAGTACGCACGTGTCCGGCCGCTGCGGCCGACGCGTCTTCCAGGTCCTCGAGGGCCCCCTCCAGGTCCCGGATGTACTGCCTGACCGCTCCGACGGAGTTCAGATCGATCACCTTGTCCATCAGCGAGTGTGCCGCGCTCAACGCAGCAATCCGTGCCTTCTGAAGTATTCCCGCCATGGTCTCCCTCCTGCTGCCTCGATTTCCCCCGCTGCAGCAGCGCAGCGTTCCTGATTGTACTATGAATGGGGCTTCTTACACTACCAGCCCGTGGAGCCTCCACCTCCGCGGGAGCGTCCGCCGCCGCCGATTGTGCGGCCCCCGGCGCTCCAGCTGGAGAAACCCCCGCCACCCCGCCTGGTTGCACCGCCGAGCCCGGGAAGACTGCTCCGCCTCGAACCCCAGGAAGGACCGCCGCCGGTAGGACGACCCATCGGACGCCCCATGGGGGGGATCAGGATGGTGGGCCCGCCCATCCTCGGCGTCTGCGTGAATGCACCCGCGACATCCCTGCGGGCCATGGCGTAGGCCTGATCCGCGGCCAGCTCGGCCTGCTGTATCAGCGCGATTCTGACCTGCGCGTCGACCGCCGCTTCAGCCTCCCGCAGGGCCCGTACAGCACTGGCGAGGGACCTTGCGGCTTCAGTCCCCACCGCCAGGCGGTGGTTGTCGAGGTACTTCGACGCCATCGACACCCTGGCGCTCGCCTGCCTCCAGGCGCTGGAGGCCTTGGCCCGCATGCGCTCGGCCGCCTCGTGCTCACTGCGCGCTTCGACCAGGATCTTGTCCGCCGCCTCGTTGGCCTCCCGTGCCAGCCTGCACGCCTCGAAGTAGTCCGGCTTCTCCCGTTCCAGCTCTCCCCTGGCCGTTTCGTTCTTGGTTTCCGCAGCGCGCAGGTCGTCCTCGAGGCTTTCACGGATGTCCTCATCATACCGGTTGATGTATGCCCAGGCCGCCGCCACATCGGCCTGGGCCGCCCGGATCTCCTCCGGCGCCTTTCGCCGCTCCTCCGTCAGATTCGTCTCCAGCTCCGCGATGGACTTCACCAGGGACTCGGCCTCCGTGAGCCAGCCGTTGCCCTGTTCCACCAGCTCCAGGACCCGGTGCCACTCCTGCCGCTCCCCTTCGGCGGCCGCGCGGGCGTCTGCCAGGGCACCGGATGCCCAATTGACCCGGTTCTCCGCCTCCGTGCCGTTGCCCTGGATCGACTCCCAGTTGCCCGGCGCGTAGTCTTGAAACAGCCGTTCGAAGACCCCTTTGCCCTGAATGATCGCTTCCTTGACCCGCTCGATCCGGGCCGAGAGCGCCGGGATGGCCGCCGCCGCTTCCTGTTTCCTGCGGGGAAGCTCCTCGCCCGCCTGGACTGCCTGGCTGACCTGCTCCGCAGCCTGGTCGAGACGCTTCATGCCCTCGGACAGCCTCTTCCTGGCAACGAGGGCCTGCGCCTCCTTCAGAGCCTCGCGCCCTTTGGCCACCAGCGACGCGGGATACGCGGCACTGAAGCCGTCCTTTTCCAGTTGCTCCTGCTGCCTGAGGGCACCTTCGATCGCCTCGGCCACCTCGGCCGCCTTGCCCGGGAAGCCCCCGACCGCCTGTTGAATGCCCGAGACCCGTTCTTCTACTTCCTTGATCGTCTCCCTGGCCTGGCGCAGCTTGTCGAGGATCTGCTGGTACTCCGCTTCGATGAGCGCGATCTGCGCATCCCCGAGGGTGGGATTCTCGGGATCGCCGGCGCTGTGGGACAGCTCACTGTAGGTCTGTGAGCTCTGGTCGATCAGGGTCCTGGCTCTGGCCAGACCCTCCCGGAGCGGGGCGGCCTCCTCCCGCGTCACCTTGTCTGCCATGACGTCGACCTTGATCTCCAGCATCTGAATGGTCTCAATGAGCTCGTTGATGCCGGAGGCGGCGGCCTGCTTCGGCAGAAGCGCCCTTTGTCTGGCCGCCTGCAGCTTCTTGCGCTTCCTGCTGCCTCTCACGATCAGGACCAGTCCCAGGACCAGGCCGAAGATCCCCACGAGCACGATCAGCACCGTCCACCCCCCCGATCGCCCGGTCCCGGGCCGGGACGTGGATTGCGGCTGGGCGCCGGCGGCGATCAGCCGCTGTATCTCCTCCAAGCCTTCGATCGCCCCGCCGGCGTAGTCGCCCTCTCGGAACAGTGGATTCATGATGTCGGTCTGGATGCGCAGCCATGTGCCGCCGAGAATCTCCTCCCAGTATGCGCCGTAGTACAGGCCGGTCTGGCGCTCCTGCAGCGCTATGACCAGGACGACCAGGTTATTCTTGCGCTCATCGTCCTGACCTGTCCAGGAAGGACTCCGGCTTTCCAGCTGCTCCACGAATCTGTCCAGGCTGCCGGCTGATCCATAGGTCGGTATCGTCCTTACCCGGATATCGGCCCCCAGCCTCTGCAGGCTGCTGGCGGCGGCCTGAACCTGGTCGATTCGGTTTCCGAAAACGTCGGCGTCATCCACCACCAGCAGCTGATCCACGCTCTGAGCCCACACGCTGCCGGGACACAGGTTGAGGAAAGCCCCCGAGGAAATGAGAACGAGAGAGAGAATGGTTCTAAGCATGTCTGCCTTCTTGAACCGCGGCGCTCCTGAAATGATACCAGGATCGTCCTCGTCCTTCAATCGGAGCAGTCGCACGTGAGGGCTCGCGGGATGGCGGAAGCGGAGGCTCGGCGGACCTCTCCTGAACCCGGCCTTGTGGTACCGCCAGATCGAATAGCCGGAATGAAGTCCGCGACCACGATCCCCCAGGGGGTCGCGTTGCCCGGGTGGATGGCCACCAGGGCGATCCACCCCCGCCCCGAGGATGCGCCCCCCGCGGGGCTTCCCTCCGGTGTCCCGTTCGGGGGTCACCAGCAGGCTCACCACCGCCTCCTGGACCAGAGCCTGGACCTGCTCCCGGGCTCGCCACTTCGCCGCACGCAGCTGCACGTTGCCCCACGCCTCCGCTCAGCCGGGCTCCGCGAGGGCAAAGTCCGCCTGGCCTTCCTCGACCGAGACGCTCTTGATCCTCACCCGCACCGGGTCGCCCAGACGGTACACGCGCCCGGAGCCGCGGCCCGTGAGGCGGAAGTTGGCCTTGTCGAAGACGTAATGGTCGTCGCTCAACTCCGACACGTGCACGAGCCCTTCGATCAGGTAGTGGGTGATTTCGACGAAAATCCCGAAGGACGTCACCCCGGTGACCACCCCGTCGTAGCTCTCCCCGACCTTTCCGGCCAGAAACTGCATGGACTTGAGGCGGATGTGCTCCCGCTCGGCATCTCGGGCCTCGATCTCCCGGCGGCTGCTCGTCCGACAGATCTCCTCGAGGGCCTGCTCGAGCTTGCCGGGGTTCCGCGGCCGCCCTTCGACGGCGTAGCGTTTGAGCAGCCGGTGCACCTCCAGGTCCGGGTAGCGCCGGATCGGGGAGGTGAAGTGGGTGTATGCCTCGAAGGCCAGCCCGAAGTGCCCCTTGTTGTCCGTGCTGTACACGGCCTTGGTCATCGAGCGCAGCGCCACCTTCTCTACCAGGTCCTTGAACTCCAGATTCTCGATGATCTCCAGGATCTTGCGGTAATCCGCCGGCACCAGCTCGCCCCCCTGCACCCGGTAGCGGATTCCCAGCCCCTCGAGCAGATCCAGGAGCGACCGCACGTCCTCTTCTTTGGGCTTCTC
>JAFGFV010000062.1 GCA_016930895.1 Spirochaetales bacterium
TCGGCCTTGCGCAGGGCCGCAGCGGCCAGCTCCACGTCTCCGGATTCGGGCACCGGCCGCCGCGCCGGTACCCGCCCGTACGGAGCTTCGACCATCAGCTCGAGCTCCCCTTCCACCTGATCCGTCAGGTCTCCCTCGTAGCCGAGAAAATCGAGGTGTACCGGCCCTGGGGCCCCGGTCGTGGCCTCCCGGAATGCCTGGGCAAGCAGGTGCGGGAGCTGCTCGAGGCTACAGATCTCGACGTTGTACTTGGTCACGGGATCGTACATCCGGTTGTGCAGGATCTCCTGGTAGGCATTGCGGTGCTGGAACAGGGGAGGCTTGCGTCCCGTGAAGGCCACCACGGGTGAATGCCCCAGATATGCGTCCTGCAGCCCCGCGGCCAGGTTGGCCGCTCCCACCGACTGGGCCATGCACAGCCCAGGGCGGTTTCCCGCCCGGGCGTAACCGTCGGCCATGTACGCCGCCGCCTTCTCCGAGTGGGTCAGGACGCGCTGGATCCCCAGTCGTTCCATCTCCACCAGCGTGCGTCGCAGAATCGCCTCCACGTAGAAGACGTGGGTCACCCCGTAACCCGCGAGCGACTCGGCCAGAAAGCGGGCGCCGCTCATGGCCGTCTTCTTCTTGCTGTTCGTCTGGTTGCCCATGTTCGTAGTCCTCTTTCTGCTGAGCCGGTCCCTTGCGGGCTGGGGGGCCTATCCTCCGGCCAGGGCAGCGAAAAGCTTGATTTCCGACCCCGCTTCCACCGGGGTCCGTTCACCGTTCAGGAGCCTGATGTCCCTGCCGCCCACGTAGACGATGATGTGGGCCCCGAGGGTCCCGTTCTCCCGCAAGAGCTTCGGTGCCAGCTCGGGAAAGCGCAGCCCCAGTGCGCGCAGTACCTCCCCAACCGTGCCACCTTCGACCTCGTGCTCCCCACAGCTGCCCGTGTACCGGCGCAGGGGCTGGGTCACCAATACGCGGGCCACGACCCTCCGCCCCGGCTATCCGGCGTACGCCGTCAGGCCCAGCTCCTGGAGCTTCTCCGCTCCGGGTCGGCCTTCTTTGCTCCAGCCCCGCACCCGGTAGTACGCCTCGAGCATCTCCTCCAACGGCGGCAGGTGATCCTCGGTCCCCCCGCCCTTGGGCTCGTGACGGAAGCGCTTGGGCAGCCTGTCGTCCGCGGCCGTCATGCCGAGACGGTTGTTGTACAGCCGTTTGAGATTGAAGATGCGCTCGCCGGTCTGGAAAAAGCGTTTCCTGTCGAAGCTCTTCCATCCGGTCACGCACCTGACCGCCTCCACCAGGGGATCCACGGTCAGGCCGCCGAACAGCCCGAACTTGCAGGCCACCAGGGAGTCGAACATGCCCATCAGGTGCTGCATGACCGCCACGTTCTCCGCCTTGCCCTCGGCGGCGAAACGGTCGGTCAGGACCGGCATGCCGAGATCTTCTATGCTGGCCCCTTCCTCGAAGTCGTGGGTGAAGGCCGAGAGGTGGCACGCGCCCCGGGCCGATGTGGCGTAGCCGACCGCGACCGTGAACTTGGCGCGTGGATCGTGGGCGGGCGGTTCCAGGCCCTTAACCTCCAGGGCGAACTCCCCGGCGCCGCGGCCGATTCGCTCAGCTGCCCGCTTGACCCCGTCGGCCAGGATGTCTCCGAACCCCCGCCGATTGGCGATTGCCTCCAGCAGCGCGTGCACGGCCGGCACGCTGCCCCACTGGATCTTCAGACCCCCGGTGTCCTCTGCCGCGATCAGCCCGCGTTCCCAGGCCTCCATGGCGAAGCCGATCACATTGCCGGTGGAGATCGTGTCCAGCCCCAGACGATTGCACAGCTCGTTGGACTTCTGCACCGCCGCCAAGTCATCGATCATGAGGTTGGAGCCGAGGAGACCGACGGTCTCGTACTCCGCACCCGCGGTCTCCCGCCCCGCGTACGGCCCGTCCTTGGCCGTGACCACCCGGCCGCAGTTGATCACGCACTTGCCGCAGTGATAGCGATCGGCGAGCAGGGTTTTGACCAGGGTCATGCCGGTGAGCTTTTCGCCCGCCTCGGCCCAGCCGCCCTGCTTCCAGTTGCGGATCGGGACGTTGCCGATCTCCTCGCAGTACTGGTAGCCCACGCTGGTCCCGCCGTCGCGCAGAGCCTGGGGATTCTCCCGCATCGTCGGACCCAGGCGCTTCTGCAGGGCCCTGAGTCCCTCCGGGTCGGCCACCTCGACGGGCTTCGAACCGTTGGCCACGACCGCCTTCAGTTTCTTGGAGCCCATCACCGCCCCCATGCCGCAGCGCCCGACTGCCCGCCCGTGGAGCCCGTCGGTGATCATGTTGGCGAAGAGCACCAGATTCTCCCCCGCCGGGCCGATGATGACCGCCTTGGCGGAGGCCCCGTGCTCGGCCTGGAGCGCGTCGATGGTCTCGAAGGTCTCCTTGCCCCACAGGTGAGCGGCATCCCGGACTTCCACCCTGTCGTTGTCGATGTACAGGTACACGGGGCCGTCCGCTGCCCCCTTCACGACCAGGGCGTCATACCCGCAGGACTTGAGCTTGCCGCCCCAGTACCCGCCTGCGCTGGATTCGCCGAAGATCCCGGTGAGGGGGCTCCTGGCTACCACGTCGAAGCGGTCGGAGTTGAAGAGCATCGTCCCGGTGAGGGGCCCAGTGGCAAAAATCAGGGGACTCTCCGGCCCCAGAGGATCCGTGTCGGGACTCGTCTCTTCGAACAGGATCCTGGTTCCCAGCCCGCTGCCGCCGATGAACAGTTCCGCCGTTTGGTCGCCCAGCTCTTGGACGGCCACCTCCCGGGTGCCCAGATCCACCCGGAGGATTTTGCCCATGTAACCCTTGGATTTCATAGCCGCTGCTCCTTGACTCTGCGACCGCCGCACCGCTCTAGCGATAGTCGGCCTCGGCCCCCTGGCCGTACTTGACCTTGACCCACTTGCCTCCCGCGGCGTGACTGGCCAGCACCGAGTCGACCAGCTGCAGCTCCTGGAGGCCGGTCACGAAGGTCGGAAAACCGACTTTGCCCTCGTCCATCTTCCTGCCAGACCGGATCCATCCGTGGAAGTCGCTGAACACGTTCTTGAAGGTATCCAGGTATCCCTCGCCCAGGCCGCAGGGTGCATGGGCATACCGGGCCGCGTCGGGAACGAACATCACGGGGTCCTTGATGAACTCACCGTTGAGCTTGCCGCGCTCGCCGACCCACATGGTGTTGGGGTCCTCGCCGTTCCACTCCAGGGACTTCTTCGACCCGTTGATCTCGAAGTGGATGAAGTTCTTGCGGCCGGCGCAGACTTGAGAAACCAGCAGCGCCCCCTTGGCCCCGCCGGAGAAGCGCAGCATCACGGTGCCGTGGTCCTCCGTGTCGATCTTGACGTCCTCGTAGTCCGAAGCCTTGAGCTTGCGAACCACGTACGTGGCGGCTTCGACCTTGGGCTTCTTGCGCACCGGGATGAAGGTCGTCAGGTCGGCGCACACTTCGACGACCTTCTGGCCGGTGATGTGCTGAACCATGTCGAGCCAGTGAGTGCCGATGTCGGCGACAGCCCGGGAACCTCCGCTCCACTTGGAGACCAGCCGCCAGTTGTAGTCGGTCTCGAGGAACAGCCAGTCCTGCAGGTACTGCCCGTGCACGAGCCGAATCTCGCCTGCTTCGCCCGCGCGGACCATGGCCCGCGCCTGTTTGACCAGCGGGTAGTAGCGCATGTTGTGGCAGAGAGCGTGGCATACCCCGGTCTGCCGGGCCACTTTGAGCAGGTCCGCAGCCTCCTTGCTGTTCATCGCCAGGGGCTTCTCGCACAGGACGTGTTTGCCCGCCTCCATCGCCTGCCGGGCCAGAGGAGCGTGCAAGTTGTTGACCGTGGTCAGATGCACCGCATCGATCTCTTTGTCGTTCAGGAGGTCCTCGTAGCGGCTATAGGCCTTGGGGACAGTGAGGTCCCGCGCCAGAGCATCGGCGGTCTCCTTCTTCCGGGACACCAGGGCCACGACCTCGACGTAACCCAGGCGCCTCAGTGCCTCGATGTGGATCCGCCCGATGAAACCGACTCCGACAATCCCCACCTTGACTTTGTCCATTGCCTACCTCCTCCGGAAGTATTATCAGTTTATCTGATATTTATGGAGCTTGCAATCCTTTGGGAAACAAAAAAAGGCCGAGGTCACCCGATCCGGACCTCCAACCCATAGATGGCCAGGACGTCCCGGGCCTTCTCGACTTGCTCCCGCTCGAACGGCCGCACCCCGTGGAGGACGTAGTCGCGGGAAAGCCGCTGGCTTTTCGACTCCCCGGTCGAGTGATACGGGAGGATGTCGACGCGCCGCACCGGGGGAAGCTCGTCCCGGACGAAGCGCCCCAGGGCATGCAGGTTCTCCGCGTCGTCGTTGAACCCCGGGATCAGCGGCAGCCGCACGACCATTTCCTTCACCATCCTGGCCGAGCGGCGAGCATTGTCGAGAATCCGACCGTTTCCCGTCCCGGTCCACTGCTCATGCTTCCCCGAGTCCATGTGTTTGACGTCGAAGAGCAGCTGATCGACGTGCGCGAGCACCCGCTGCATGGTCGGCCAGGGGGCAAAACCGCAGGTCTCCATGGCCGTATGGATTCTCTCGGCCTGGCAGGCTTCCAGGAGACCGGCCACGAAGCCCGCCTGGAAGGTCGGTTCGCCTCCGCCGACGGTCACGCCCCCGTGGCTCTCCTCGTAGAACACCTGGTCCCGCCGGATGACCGCGAGCACCTGGTCGCGAGTCATCCACCGCCCCACCAGATGCCGGGCCTCGGCGTAGCAGGCCTCGACGCAAGCCCCGCAACCGAGACAAACCTCCGCCGCCAGAGGCCATCTCTCCTTCAGGAGCTCGCCATGAGGACAGGCCTGTACGCAGGCGCCGCAGCCGATGCACTTCTCCTCGAAGAACATGACCTCCGGCCGGCTCGTCTGAGACTCCGGGTTGCTGCACCAGGGGCAGCGCAGCGGGCACCCCTTCATGAACACCAGGGTGCGGATGCCCGTGCCGTCGTGGAGCGAGAACCGCTGGATGTCGAAGACCAGTCCCTTGTCGATCGTCTCAGAACCCGTGTTCCGTGCGGCGGATGAACTCATTCTGCTGGGTCTCGCACAGCTGCACGAAATAGGCCGTCAGCCCGCCGAGGCGCA
>JAFGFV010000449.1 GCA_016930895.1 Spirochaetales bacterium
CTGGTAGACCTCCGGCTCCGCGTCCTGAGCGACCAAGCGCGGCGAGGCCACCAGGCAGAGGAGCACCGCCGCCGCAACGGCCCTCATCCTTCTCATTCCACCCGCCCCTTCAGCCGCCTCAACCTCCCGGCGTCGGAGTAGAGCTTCCTGAGGGTGTTCAGCAGCAGGGCCAGCACCACGCTGGCGAGCCCGGCCAACACCACGGTGATCATGCAGATCGTGCCGCGGCTGGGGCTGGACTTGCGGTCAGGGACCTCGGCCCACTCCAGAACCTGGAACACGGGTTCGCTTTCGAGGGTCAGCTTGGCGATCTCGTACTGCTCCGAGAGGGACTGAAAGATCCGGCTCTGAATGTCCATGGCCATGCGCAGGCGGGCGAACTCGAGGAACAGCGCGGGCAGGTCCAGCCCCGCAAAGGTCCGCTCATTCTGCTCGATGAGCTCCTGCAGGTTTTCGCGCTCTGCCTTCAGGCGCATCAGCTCGGGGTCCTCGATCTTCGAGAACCGAGAGTAGTTCCTGATCTCCATCTCCGTGAGCACGAGGCGGGAACGCAAGTCCGCCAGCACCGTGGATTGGGAGGTGGCCAGCTCTTCCACGGTGATCAGGCCGTGTCGAGTCTGGAAATCCTGGATCCGTCCTTCCAGCCGGGCGATGTCCACGGAGACCTCCGCCAGCTTGTCTTCCAGAAGGTTCTTCTGCTTCAGCTTGCTCGTACCGCCCTTGGTCATGAACCATTCGTTGAGCAGCTCGACCATGCGGTTGACCATATCGCGGGCATAGACCGGGTCCACCGACTCGTATCCAATGCGCAGCAAGCCCGTCCTCTGGTCGTAGTTGAAGTCGGCACCACCGAGGGCGGCGTTTCGGGCGGCCGTCCTGTCGCTTGCCGAGATCTCGTACCTGTTCAGGATGTCGAAGTCTTCGATCAGGACGTCCACGATCATCCTGCTCCGCAGCACGATCAGGGCAAGCTGTCCGTGCTCCAGTTCACCGCCGGGCCCACCCGCTCCCCCGGGAATGGTGAGCCCGAGAGAGGAAACTAGTGCAGACATTCCGGTGGTGTCCGCCGTTTGAACGATCAAGGCCGCCTCGGCCTTGTATTGATTCGGCAGGGGGCTGCGCTCCGCAGGCAGGGCCAGGGTGAGGATCGAGAAACCCACCGCCGCGAAGGCCGATACCGCCGTGGCGGCGATGATCAACCACTTGTAAGCGAGCAGAATGTTGAGATAGTAGATCAACCCTTCGAGCAGGGTGCGCTCGCCGGCGGGTCTGGCGGAAGGCAGGCTGTCGCTCATGGGGCCATAGTACTCCAGGTCACTCTTTCTAGGCAATCTACCACGAGAACGAGCGAATCTCCACGGAGGTGCGCGTTTTTGTCTGGAAAAGCGGAGCGAGGCGCGTTAGCATTGAGGGTAATAGACGCCATGCAGGTAGAAACGGCTCCCAGATGAACGACACCGTTACGACCAATAAGAGCAGGCCCCGAAGCTCCCTGCAGGGGCCGCAAGACACGGCGGCGCAGGTGCACGTCCTCGGCCCGCGGAACCTGCAGAACGAGCTCCTGTGTTACGTGCTGGAGAAGGAGGTTGGCACCGAGGCCGCGATCGTCGAGCAGCTGGGCTCGTTCTGCGAAGACCCCGGAGCCTGCAAACGGCTGCTGTTCGTGGACACGGCGGCCAAGGCGCCTCGGAGAGTGCTCCTGGAGCTCAAGAGCCGGGAGCTGTGCCCGTCGTGTCTGGTAGCCCTGTTCAACCTCAAGCACGGCCTCGGGATCGAGCAGGAAGCGATCCGCCAGGGGGTGCGGGGTTTCTTCTACGAGAACGAGGGCCTGGGTCTGCTCATGAAGGGGATCAGGCTCCTCTTCGATGGGGAGATCTGGCTGTCCCGGGACATCCTGGTCGAGGCAGTGATCAACGGCAAGAGCAAGACCTCCACCGCCCAGAGCCAGGCGGGCTTGAGCCCTCGGGAAATGGAGATCCTGGCCCTGATCGCCGCCGGGGCGGACAACAAGACCATCGGCGTCAAGTTGTTCATCAGCGAGAACACGGTCAAGACCCACCTGTACAACATCTTCAAGAAGATCAACGTCCCCAACCGCCTCCAGGCTGCCCTGTGGGCCGTGAATCACCTAGAGATTGCGTGAGTACGACTTTGGTGGTAGAGATCTCACCGGAAAGTCGTATCTCCAGTTGCTCGCCGGTAGCCAGTCTGCGTGGCCCGCGGGGGCGGCGCAGTTTGTCCCTTTTTTCTTAGGTGTTTCATCAGCATCGCGTATTGCGCGGCCCGTGTCGGACGGGATAGCCTAAGCTTTCGGGGACCAGGGGAGGCCAGCGGTGGAAGAGCGCAGAAAGCTCGAGCGATTCCTGTTGCGGCTCCCGGCGAAGGTTGTATCCCCCTCCGCGGAGGAGGAGCCTTGCCGGGTGGAGACGCGCGACGTGTCGGCCGACGGGGCCTTTCTGGTGACCAAGTTGCCGTTGGAGGCGGGCGCCTCGGTCACGGTGGAGCTCGAGCTGCCGGTGGACCGCTTCAAGCAGCTCCTGGAGCAGGGCCGAGACGTCACCCTGCGGATCAACGGCGTGGTCGTGAGAAGCGAGACCGACGGAGTCGCGGTGCGCTTCCAGAAGAAGTACGAGATCGTCCCCGTGGAGTCCCCGCCCCGGTAGCGCTCCGGCGCTCAGGGCTGGGACCCGCCCCGAAGGAGCATGTTACGGCTGCCCTGCGGGGTCTTGTCTACGACCTCACCCCGAAGCGGCTCCGTAACCGGAACCGCGTGGAGGAGGCGTGTGTGGACGCCATGGTCGGAAGAGTGGCGCGTGGAAAGGCGGAACCGCCTATGAAACGAACACAGAAAGGCTCGAGCATACTGCACCCCATCCAGGACTTCGACGTTCTGATCCACCGGGAACGGGCCCGGGCGGACCGTTCGGGCTCCGAGTTCTCTCTGGTGGTGTATCCCCTCGATCAGAGCCGGGGGGTAGGCCGTGCCTTGCGGACCCTCGAGGCGGCGCTGCGCCGGAGGGTGCGCTCGATCGACGAGATCGGCTGGTTTCAGGAGAGCGTGTTGGGGGTGCTGCTTCCGGCCACGGGGCTGGAGGGGGCGCGAGCGTTCGGCGAGAGCTTTGCCCACAGCCTGAACGGAAGCGGCGAGAGCCTGTCGTTTCGGGTGTTCAGCTATCCGAGCCGATGGTACCAGGGTGGGGGCTACAGCGGTCCCGGCGTCCAGGGCGACAGCCGCCCGGAAGTCCATGGTGCCCAGGGGGCAGACGAACCCGACTTTTCGGGCGAGGCCTATCTCCGTATCGAGAACAAGGTCGAGACCATGCTGAGCCGCCAGGTCCCCAACTGGAAGCGGGCCCTGGACGTGGTCGGAGCGCTGCTGGCCGTTGCCGTCTCTTCTCCGCTGTTTCTCCTGGTATCGGCATACATCAAGATCGTTTCTCCCGGGCCGGTGCTTTTCCGCCAGAACAGGGTCGGGTACGGCGGTCGGCTGTTTACGTTCCTCAAGTTCAGGACCATGCGGGTGGACAACGACGAGAGCAGTCACCGGCAGCATCTCAAGCAGCTGATCCACTCGCAGGCCGCCATGGCCAAGCTGGATGCCGTGGACGATCCCCGCATCATCCCCGGGGCCAAGATCCTGCGGCGGGCCTGCGTAGACGAGCTGCCCCAGTTGTTCAACGTCCTGAAAGGGGAGATGAGCCTGGTGGGCCCGCGACCGTGCCTGCCCTACGAAGCGAAGGAGTACCAGCGGTGGCACGCCGGACGCTTCGATGTGTTGCCCGGCATGACCGGGCTCTGGCAGGTGAGCGGGAAAAACAACCTGAGCTTTCAGACCATGATTCGCCTGGATATCGCCTACTC
>JAFGFV010000450.1 GCA_016930895.1 Spirochaetales bacterium
CCAGACGCCCACGCGGTGATCCACGCCCATGCCCCCGCCCTGGTGACCTTCAGCATCGGCCGGAAGGTCCCGGACACGCGGGTCATCCCGAACGCGCGGGGGGTGTGCGGGCCCATCGGATACGCCGAGTACGCCCTTCCGGGCAGCCGGGAGCTGGCGGACAACATCGCCGACGCGTTGACCCGGGGCCACGACATCACGATCATGGAGAACCACTCCGTGGTGTGCGTGGGGGCTTCGCTGGGGGAAGCGTACATGCGCCTGGAGACCCTGGACCTCTGCGGGCGCATCATCCTGGACGCCGGCAAGCTCGGCACGGTGCACACCCTGAGCGAAGACCAGCTGGCCCTGGCCCGGCGCCCCGAGGTCGAGCACCTGGAGCCCCAGTCCCGCGAACAGGCGGATGCCGAGCGGCGGGCCCGGCAGGACATGATCCGCTTCTCCCGGCGGGCCTGCCGGCAGGGGTTGTTCGCCAGCGCCAGCGGCACCATCTCGCTGCGCCTGGACGACGACAGCTTCCTGATCACGCCGTACGGAATCGACCGGGCCCTGGTGAAGGAAGAAGACCTGGTGCTGATGCGGGACGGGAAAGCGGAGGCGGGCAAGTGCCCGAGCCGGGCGGTGCTGCTCCACGAGCAGGTCTTCCGGCACAACCCCGAGCTCCGCTGCCTGATGCTGGCCCAGCCCCCGTACGTGATGGCCTTCGCGGTCAGTCACACCCCCCTCGACACTCTGCTGATGCCCGAGACCTTCGTGTTCCTGCGGGAGGTGGAGCTGGTCCCCTACGGCCCCCAGTACCGGGACCCCGACGGCGTGGCGCGGAGGATCTCGGCCCGCGCTCCGGTGCTCCTGATCGAGAACGAGTGCATCCTGACCGCCGGCCGAAGCCTGCTGGAGGCGTACGACCGCCTCGAGGTGGCGGAGTTCAGCGCCCGCTCCTTCATCGACGTGCGCCTGCTCGGGGGCGTGCAGAAGATCAGCCCGGCAGAGAAGAAGGCCCTCGAGGTGGCCTTTCTCAAGGGCTGAGCAGGCAGGGGATGCCGATCTCCTGCGCGCAGGAGCGCAGCGTCCCGTCGAAGGTGGCCAGTTCAGCCTTTGCCCCCCGGGCGGAGCACAGAATGGCGGCGTCCACCCAGCCGACCCCTTTGCCGGCCAGCGAGTTGTCGCGGATGAAGTCGTAGACCGACTCGGGCGGGCAGGCGGGCAGGCCAGGCAGCGCCTGAAGCAGGGTTTGATTCGTCGGGGACAGGCCCCCCAACAGCAGTTCGCCGAAGACGAGGGGATGCAGGAGTGCCCGGTTGCCCCGAACCGCGTCTCCGGCGAACCCGGCGTCGTCCGCACCCTTGAAGAAACGTACCCATACGCTCGTGTCGATGAGGGTCACCGCCTTCTCCTGGGCTCGATCAATTCCGGCTGCGAGCCGAATGCCCTGACGAGGCGTGACCTCTTGTTCGCCTTGATCAACTCTTCGAGTGCCATCTCGATGATGCGGGTCTTGGTTGCCACTCCGTAGAGCCGCATCGCTTCCTGAAGGAGCGAGTCATCGACGTTGATCGTGGTTTTCATACATACAAATCTATCAAATAAACCCATATCAAGCAAGCGCAAGTGTATGGATGCATCGAGCCTCCACACCCATACAGCAAGGTGCGACATGGCGGCCCGGAGGATTTACAGCTCTCGTCGCTTCGCTTAGAATCGTGCGAGTCGGGCGACTGAGCGGGATCGCGCCCCGGGGTCCGCGGGGCACAGGGGGCAGCGCTATGAACCGATTCGGCTACGAGCCGGACTTCGAGAACCTCAAGACCGTTCTGCAGGGCGGGCGGGGGCATCGGGTGCCCCTGGCCGAGCTCGTGATCGACCAGGAACACAAAGAGGCCTTCCTGGGGCGGCCTCTCGGGGGCGTGGCCGACGAGGTCGAGTTCCGCTACGAGGCCGGGTACGACTACGCCTGGGTCAGCGTGGGTATGATCGATCCGGCGGGCACGGTGAACAAGGAGCTGGTCCGGGACTCGGAGGAGCGGCACGTGGAGGGCAAGGACCGGCGAGTATGGGCGGACGAACATGGGGGAGTGATCCGCGACCGCCGGGATCTGGAGGCGTATCCCTGGCCCGACCCGGCTTCGCTGGACTACGGCCCGTTCCACGAAGCGGCGGCGGCCCTCCGGCCGGGCATGAAGCTGGTCGCCGTGCTGGGCAAGATCTTTACCGCGGCCTGGCAGCTCACCGGTTTCGAGCGCTTCTGCGAGCTCTCGCTCCTGGAACCGGAGCTGGCGGTCGAGCTGACCGAGAGGGTGGGGCGGCTCCAGGTGGAGGTGTTCCGCCGTGTCATGGCCTTCGACTGCGTGGGAGCGGCCTGGCTGCCCGACGACATCGCCTTTCGCACCGGCACCCTGCTTCCGGCGGAGTGGTTCCGGCGCCACGTTTTTCCTTTCTACAGGGAAATGAACGCGGTGGCGAAGCGCCTCGGCAAGCCCGTGATCTACCACTCCGACGGGGACCTGACCCCGGTGCTGGAGGACATCCTCGCCGCGGGCTTCGACGCCCTGCACCCCATCGAGCCGGAGTCCATGGACATCTACGCTCTGCGGGAGCGGGTGGGCAGGCGCCTGTGCCTGGTGGGGAACATCAGCGTGAACACCCTGTCGATCGGGACCCCGGAGGAGATCCGGGCGCTGGTGAAGGACCGGATCACCCGCCTGGGCTACCAGGGGGCCTACTGCGTAGGCTCGAGCAACTCGGTGCCCAACTACGTGCCGTACGAGAACTACCGTGCCCTGCTGGAAGCCAGCGCCGAGCTTGCCCGGGTGCCGTGAGCGCGCCGGGTCCCGGCCTCGGCTCGCGGCCTGGACGCGGCGTGGGACCGGCCGCCGCTACTCCAGGCGGCGATACTTCACGTAGGTGGTGTTCTTCTCCGGGACCATCTCGGCGGGATCGGGCCAGCCCACGTTGCCGAAGATCGTCTCAAGAGTCTGTCCGTCGCTGCTCAGCCGGGTCAGGTAGAAGGCGTGACCGGAATAGAAGCCCTTGATGCTGAACCTGGCGAACTTCTTGGACCAGATGTTTCCCGATCCATCCCGCCATCTCTGTACGGTGACCGAGGTGTTCCTCCGAGCGTAGACCGCACTGGTCGGTGTCTCGAACTGCTCGACCAGGCCCCAGGGATGAATCACGATCTTGGGAAACACGAAGCTCAAGTGGGTCTCCGTTGCGATCCAGGTCCCGTGCGGCTCTTCCGAGGTCGGCAGCACGTACAGCTCTTCCGGCACCAGGAGCCCTTCCGGCACTTCGTCGGGGACCCGGAGGGACGTGCAGGCGTTCATCAGGACGAGCAGCGCGGAACAGGCAATCAGTGCGGCGACATGGCCCCGCCCCGGCAGGGGCCCACATGCCGTGCGCGTGGTGTCGGTCGTGCTCCCTTTGTCACCAGTCAAGGCCACTATCCCTCAGAATGGAGTTGATCTTGTACACGATCGAGCGGTTGATGTTCAGGTAGCCTGCCACCACCATGCCCACGATCTCGGGAGTGCCGTCCCGAAACGCGTAGACCAGGGCGCCGCTGCAGCCGAAGATGGTTGGCATGGAGGTCACGAAGAAATCCTCCTCCTCCGCCTCGGGAAAGCTCGCCTGCAGGAGGCTGGTCGGGGCGGACAAGGCGGACACAATGCCGACGCTGAGCTCGAAGCCCTCGAGGAGCGGCATGCCCCAGCTCAATACCACATTGCCGGGCCGCAGGTCGTTCGAGTCGCCGTGGCCGTAGCGGCTGCGGGGGATCGTCGGCGGGCCGTCGGGCTCTACGAAGAGCGCCAGGTCCCGGGTGCCCGGGTCAATCCGCCGCAGCCCGACTCTGCGGCCGTCCACCTCGATGTAGTACACCGGCGGTGCGAGCTTGCCTTCAGAGAGGGATGCGCCGCGCTTCGATACCTCGCTGGCCAGGTCGAACACGTGCCCGGCCGCCAGCAGGTAGGCCTTGCCGTCGACATCGATGGGAGAAACCAGCCCCCGGAGGTGAAACTTGTAGGCTACCCCCTCCTGATCGACAAAGGCTCCCTCGCAGTGCAGCAGATAGGACCCGTAGCCCTTCGAGAAGATCTCCTCCCGGTCCGATAGCCGCAGCGTGTTGTAGTCGTAGCTGTCGCCCTCCGAGACTCGGACGGTGTGCCCCTGGTTAGCGCAGCTCTGGGCGACCAGCAGTACCGTCAGGCACAGAAGCAGGGCGTTTCTTGCTCTGACTCCGCTCTCATGTCGACGGCCAAGGGAAGGGGCGGGGACGACGCGACTCCAGCCGTCGCTGGGGCCCGCTTCTGCCGGCCTATTCCGCGCGGCGATACGTTGCATAGGTCGGATTGAGTCCGGGGTCTATCTCGGCCTGGGTCGGCCATCCATAGGCGCCGACGACGAACTCGAGGCGCTGTTCGTCACGGCTGACCCGGGCCAGTACGAAGGCGTAACCGCCTTCGGATTCCTGCGCGCGGACCTGGCGGTATTCCCTGTAGAACGTGTTCCCCCCTTCGTCGGTCCAACGTTCCACGATCAGGGAGGTGCCGATGCGACTGGGAGCGGTATCAGCGACGCAGGCAAACCATTCCACCAAGCCCCAGGGGTGGATGGTCAGCCTTGCGGCACAACCTGGCAGCTCGTAGCCTGGATTCACCCAGGTTCCGTAGAGGCTCTCGTCCACCTCGGGGACGTAGAACTCCCGCATTCCGGCTGGTATCCCACTCCCGGTCACAGAGGACGCACATCCAGCGAGGAGGAGCATAGCAATAAGGACCAACGCCAGAAGGCTGCGATTCAGCACCCGGCACCTCCGCGGAGCTATTTGTTTCTGGGATACCAGCGGTCGATGTTTGCCCTGGTGATGACTTCGTTCTCCACGAAGATGTACGGCGGGACAGGATTGCCGGTCAGGGTCGCACACACGGCAGGGACGATGTACTCGCCGTAGCGCTCGGGAAAGAAGGCGACGGCCGCGTCGACCAATCCTTCCCTGACCTGAAACTGACCGAGAGTGTCGCAGCCCAACGTCACGATGATCGTGTTGTCCCGATCCCAGCGGCCGGCGGTCTGCATTGCGGAAATCATGGCCGCCATGAACTCCTCGTTCGTAGCCGTCGCGGCGATCCTCGTTGCCTCAGGATGGGAGGCCAGGACTTCTGCAAAGCCCCACCCCTGCTCCTCCGGCCCTACCGCCTTGAGGTCCGCATGCACGATTTTGGGGTCGTCGGGTTGGATGCCGAACTCCTCGGCCAGCGCCTGGGCTACGCCGTCCACCCTCAACTGGACTGCCTCCCCAGCCAACGTCAGCCGGCCCAGGAAGACGACTTCTACCCCATCCCAGCCCCCCCACTTCTCCCGAATCAGAGCGGCCATCGTCCGGCCGGCGATCAGAGCAACTCTGTAGTTGTCGATGCCCATGTACGGGTAGCCGGGGACCGGCACGTCGATCGCAAGACCCGGAATTCCTGCGGCGCCGAACTCCACCGCCACGATGTTGTTGACCAGGGGGTCGACCTGGAACTCGATGAAGAAATCGGGCTTCTTGGCAAGCATGAGCCTGGCGTTAGTCAGTCCGATCGCTGGATCGTTCTGGTTGTCCATGCTGATCCAGCCCTTGCTGAGGTCCAGGCCGGCCCGCTGCAGATGCTCCTTGATGTCGGCCTCCACGGCTATGCAGAAGGGGTTGACGCCGACGATGTTGGCGAAGCCGATGACCTTGCCCTTGAGGGGCGCCCCCCGGTACGGCCGGCCGGAGGCGGCCATGGCCCGGTACTGGTTGAAGACCCGGTAGGGATCCTTGGACTGCCCGAAGGCGAGCATCGTGACCGCGAGCAGTACCGCGACCACAGCCAGCACTCTCGAGAGCTTCATGGTGGCCCTCCCTGAACCCCGAATCGATCCACCGGAGCGTTCAAACGCCGGACTCGCCCGCGCCGCTCGCGCCCATGACGCATGTACGCTGTGGCGCCTGCGGCGTTTGCCCCGCTGTGATCGATTATAGGCTGTCGGAAGCGGCGGCCACAAGGGCCGGCGGCCCCCCGTCCTGTTTTCTCCGACATTTCGCTTGACATCCTGTTATGATATGTTACAATCCGCAATATATTGTGAAAATTTGACAAAGGACGTGTGTCATGGATCCCCTGCTGGAACGCCTGTATTCCATGGGCCGGAAGGAAAAAGAGGCCTGCGAGAAGCACCTGATGATCGGCGGGGGTACCCGCCCGGCGCCCACCGTCGTGCGAGGCAAGGGGGTGTGGCTGGAGGACATCGAGGGCAGACGCTACATCGACTGCACCTCCCAGAGCTGGGTCATGTACCTGGGCTTCGCCAACGAAGAGTTAAACCGCACGGTTTACGAGCACACCCAGAGCATCAGCCACGTACACCAGGGCTTCGACACTCCGTCGCGGTTCGCCCTGGCCAAGAAGCTGGCGGAGCTGGCGCCGAAGAAGATCAACCGGGTGTCCTTCACCGTGGGCGGGGCCCTGGCCGTGGAGGGGGGCCTGAAGATCGCGGTCAAGAACCGGGAGAACGCCCAGGAGTTCATCTGCCTGATGGACGCCTACCATGGCACCTCCCTCGGGGTGCTGGGCTCCAACTGGGCCTCTACCCGGGCCGCGGGCAAGTACATCGGCGGGGCCCGCTTCAACCGCCTGACCCGGCAGTTCGTCCGGGTGCCCAACCCCTACTGCTACCGCTGTCCCCTCGGGCTGGAGCAGGGGTCCTGCGGAATGATGTGCCTCAAGATCTTGCGCCTGACCATCGAGAGGGGGGTGAATGGCCCCGTGGCCGGAATCCTGATGGAGCCCCTGCAGGCATCCGGCGGGCAGATCATCTTCCCCAAGGAATACCACCAGGGGGTGCGCGCCCTGTGCGACGAGTTCCAGATACCGCTGATCTGGGACGAGATCCAGACCTACTGCCGCATCGGCACCTGGTTCGCCAGCGGCTACTATGGGGTGGAGCCGGACGTGATCTGCCTGGGCAAGGGCCTGGGCGGGGGCTACCCGATCGCCGCCACCATGATCAGCGACGACCTGGAGGGCTTCTCCGCCGACACGGAGGAGCTGCACACCTTCGCCAACAACACCGTCTCCCAGGTGGCGGCCCTCAAGCTCATCCAGATGCTCGAGGGCGGAATCCTGGAGAACTGCAGCCGCATGGGGAACTACCTGGGCGAGGGCCTGCGGGTGCTCCAGAAGGACTTCCCGAGGATCGGGGACGTGCGCCAGGCGGGCCTGCACATCGGGGTGGAGCTCGTCAAGGACCCGGAGACCCGGGAGGCGGACGGCGAGCTGCTCAGTTCCGTGCGCTCCTACGGCATGGAGCACGGGGTGCTGTTCGGGGTGGGGGGCATGCTCAAGAACGTGCTCAAGGTCAAGCCGCCGTTCATCATCAGCCGGGAGGAGGCAGACACGGTCCTGTCCGTGATCGCCGAGGCCCTGAAGACGCTCACCTGAGCGCCGCGGTGAGACCCAGCCGCGGTGAGACCCCAAGGAGGAGGAACCATGTCGGAGTGCAAGATCGCCAGCGGGTTCGCCCCGTTCAGTCCCTGCGCGGACCGCTTCAACGTGGCGGGGTACAGAGAGCCCATGTCCCTGGCCGAGCAGTTCGAGGCCGCGGCGGCCATCAAGGGCTTCGGCGGGGTAGGCCTGGACTACCCATACCAGTTCACCAGGGCCGGTGAGGTCAGGCCGCTCCTCGAGAAAACCGGGCTGCAGTTCGTGACCCTCGAGATCGGCCTGTACCCGGACCGAAAGTGGAAGCACGGGACCTTCACGGCCCCGGATCCGGGGGTCCGCCGGGAGGCCATCGAGATGAGCAAGCGGGCCCTGGACATGGCTGCGGAGCTCGGGGCGGCGGACGTGCTCATGTGGCCAGGGCAGGACGGCTTCGACTACCCCCTGCAGAGTGACTACCAGAAGTACTGGAGCCTGCTCGTGGACGGGATCGGCGAGGTGGGGGCTCACCGCCCGGACGTCAAGATCGCGATCGAGTACAAGCGGATGGAGCCCCGGACCAACTGCTACGTCCGCAACGCCGGGGTCTTGCTGGCAATCCTGAACGAGCTGCGGATGGACAACGTCGGGGGCTGCGTGGACCTGGGGCACAGCCTGGTGGCGGGGGAAAACCCCGGGGAGGCGGTGGTGCTGCTCGCCCGGGCCAGGAAGCTCTTTCAGGTGCACATCAACGACAACTACCGGGACTGGGACCACGACCTGATCGTGGGCAGCGTGAGTTTCTGGGAAACCCTGGAGTTCTTCTACTGGCTGCGGCGCTGCGGCTGGGAAGGGTGGTACATCCTGGACATCTTCCCGTACAGGCTGGACGGGTCGGGGTCCCTGCAGCAGGGGGTGGACCGCACCCGCTTCTTCGTGGAGCTGGCCGGCAGGATCGACTCGAGGGAGCTCCGGGGGGCCCTGGAACGGGCCGACGTCCTGGCCGCGGGAAAGGAATTGTGGTCGAAGGTGTTCGGGGCGTGAGCCCGGCGATAGATGTGTTGAAGTGACAAGAATTGTGAAAAGTTGCGTGATTCT
Organism: Spirochaetales bacterium; assembly: GCA_016930895.1. The sequence continues at coordinate 8,538 of JAFGFV010000450.1, forward strand.
GTTGCGATTTTTCTTGACAGCCCACCGGGAGCGTCTATACTGATGCATATTCCTGCGGGGAGGGAATAGGAAGGCCGGAGCGTGGATCACAAGAGCAGGGTCCGCAACGCGATCCTCTTCGAAGATGTGGACAGACCTCCCTTCGACCTCTTCGACGAGTGCGGATCCCTGTTCACCGACGGACGCTACGACCCCTCCCTGCGCTTGGGGCTCTCCCTCCCGGAGCAGATCGAAGCCCGCCTGCGCTTCCACCGGGAGCTCGATACCGACCTGATCTTCGATGCCCCGGTGATTGGCGTCGGGCAGAGCGCCTGCCGATCCTCCGTCGCACCCGAGCTCGCCGACCGCTTCGAGCTCTCGGGGGCCCGTTTCCCCGTGACCGCCTGCCTGTGGATGCCCTGGCCGCCGCGGGTGGCGCCCAGGCCCGGGCACTCCCTGCGGGAGGTCGACAACGTCGGCTTCGTGATCGAGTGGGACAACGGGCTCGAGCTCCCGATGTTCGTGGAGACCGCCAGCGGCAACCCCTCTGGATACGACACCCTGATGAAGGACCGGGAGCAGTGGCCCTTGTGGAAGCAGGTGTTCACCCCCAGTCTGGCAGCTTTCGACTACACCCTGACCGACTGGCTCCTCGAGCAGACTCATGGTGACGTGGCCCTGTACGGCACGATCATCTGCCCGTTCAGTCTGGTAGCGGTGCTCCTGGGGATCGAGAAGGGGATCACGGTGTTCCTCGAGGACCCGGAGTTCGCTCGGGAGCTGATGGAGTTTTTCTCGGAAGCCTCGATTGAGGCGGGCAGGGACCTGATCCGCCACGGTGTGGACACCCTGCGGGTAGGCGGGGCCTGGACCAGCCTGCTGGGCCCCGAGACGTACCGGGAGTTGGTGCTGCCCTACCACCGCCGGGTGGCCGGGGCTCTGCGCGCCGCCGGGGGGCTCTCCCTCCTGCACTGCTGCGGCCACGTGTGCCGGATGCTGGAGGCGTACGCCGAGGCCGGGTGGGACGGCCTGGAGCCCTTGACTCCCCCGCCCCTGGGGGACTCGGAGCTGGCCGACGCCAAGCGGCGGGTGGGTAATCGGGTGTGTCTCAAGGGCAACCTGGACCCTGTCCACGTCATGCTCGAGGGGGACAGCGACTCGGTGGCCCGGGCTGTCCGGGACTGCCTGGCGGCGGGAGCGCCGGGCGGGGGGTACGTGTTTTCGGTGGCCGACTGCATGGCCCCGGGGACGCCCCGGGCGCACATGGAGATCGTGGCCGAGATCGTTCACGGCCATCGGTAGTTCGACAGGTCGGTAGCTCGGTATCAGTAACCTCGCGTGCCGGGGGAGCCCATAGAGAGGAGGAGGTTAAGGAATGAAAGGACCAACCAAGAGGACGCTGACAATCGTTCTCTGCCTGGCCTTCGCACTGTCTGCGGCCGGAGGCATGTTCGCGGCCGGCCAGAAAGAGGCGCCAGCCGGGGAAGCCGGGTACACCCTGGGCATCAGCAACTACATGGACTCCTTCGAGTTCTGCTTCAAGGTGCACCAGAACATCGAGGAGTGGGCCAAGAAGTACGGGATCAAGACCATCTACTCCGAGGCCAAAATGGAGCCGGAGAAGGTGAAGGCCAACCTCGACACCTTCGCGGTCCAGGGGGTCGACGCGATCTTCGAGTTCAACTGGATCACCGAAGTCACGGAGAAGTGGGTCAAGGACAATCCGGACATCGTCATGGTCACTGGGGACTACATCGTGGAGGGGGCCTACTACTTCGGGGCCAACCAATACGAGGCCGGCGTGGTCCTGGGCCGCTACCTGGCGGAACAGGTCAAGAAGCGCTGGAACGGCCGGGTCGACGCCATGGTCTTCGCGGCTTGCTACCAGTGCGGGCCACTGCTGATCCGGCGCATGGACGGGATCCGGGACGGCTACAAGGAGACCTACCCCGACTACCCGGAGGACAAGATCTTCCGCTTCGAGAACATGAGCGCGGACGGCCAGATCGTCAATACCAAGCGGATCGTCACCGACTTCTACACGGCGCATCCGGCGATGACCCACATCGTGGTGGGCACGAACAACGACGAGGGCGGCCTGGGAGCGCTTTCCGCGGTGGAGACCATGGGGAACGAAGAGAATTTCTTCATCGTATCCCACGGAGGGGACACTCCGTTCCAGGAGAAGATTCGGGCCGGCAAAGGCAACGTCTGGATCGGCTCCACTGCCTACATGCCGGAGCGCTACGGCGAGTTCATGATCCCCTGGCTCAAGGACATCCTGGACGGCAAGGACGTGCCGCGGGAGATGTCCCCGGAGCACTTTGTGCTGACCGCCGAGAACATCGACCGGTACTATCCGAAAAACTGAAAGCAAGCAGCGCTCCCCCGGGCGTGAGGCTGTCATCATTCGGTCCAGAGGTGCAAGAGAATGGATGAACCCAGAAGCGCCGGAGAGGAACCGGCGCGGAGACGGGCGCTGCCCGGCTTCGTGCGCAAGCTGAGCTCCTCCGGCGAGATCCTCAGCATCCTGATCGCCCTGATCATTCTGTGCGTGTTCTTTTCCCTCACGTCCCCGTATTTCCTGACGATCCGCAACATCCTGAACTTCACGATGAACACGTCGATCCTGGGGATCATGGCGGCGGGGCTGTTCATCGCCATGGTCATCGGAGAAATCGACGTCTCCCAGTACTCGATCGTGGCCCTGTCGACGGCGGTCATGGTGATCTCCATCCGCCGCGGCATGGACGGCGGCCTGGCCATCGTGATGTCCTTCGGCATCGCGATTCTCTGCGGGGTCATCAACGGCTCCTTGGTCGCGTTCCTGCGGATCAACCCGATCATCACCACTCTCGGGGCGATGATGATCTATCGGGGGATTGCCTACAACATCACCCAGGCGAAAGCCATGGGGGTCACCGGGGCTTTTTTCGAGACCGTGGGCTCCGGCCGGTTCCTGGGCATTCCCGCCAGCGTGTACATCATGCTGGGTCTGTTCCTCCTGGTGCACGTGATCCTGACCTACACCGCTCACGGGAAGCGGGTGTACGCGGTCGGCGGCAACGCAGAAGCCAGCTACATCTCCGGCATCAACGTTCGCATGGTGCGCTTCTGGGGAATGGTGGCGAGCTCCGCCGCGGCCGGGCTGGCCGGACTGGTCTTCGTGTCCCAGGTCGGAGCCACCGTGCCCACGGTGGGGGAGGCCGGCCTCATGGACGTGGTCACGGCCGTCATCCTGGGCGGGATCAGTCTCTCCGGCGGCAAGGGCAGGATCGGGGGGACGCTGATCGGGGTGCTGATCCTCGCCGTGCTCCAGAACGGCATGGTGCTGATCAACGTGCAGAGCTACTACCAGCTCATGGTCAAGGGCGTCGTCATCCTGCTGGCCGTGCTGGTGGACTCGCTGCGCGGGGGAGGGTTCAAGTGACGATACCGACAATCGATCAGGACTGCGTCCTGGAAATGCGGGACATCCACAAGTCATTTGGGGGCCTGAAGGCCCTGGACGGGGTGAACCTCGACCTGCGCTGCGGGGAGGTGCTCGGGCTGGTGGGCGACAACGCGGCCGGGAAATCCACCCTGATGAAGATCCTGACCGGCTTCTACCACGCCGATGCCGGGTCGATATGGCTGGACGGCAAGGAGGTGCACATCGAGAGCCCCAAGATCTCAAAGCGCCTCGGGATCGAAATGGTGTACCAGAACCTGGAGCTCTGCCAGAACCTGAACGTGGCCGAGAACCTGTTTCTCGGCCGGGAGCTGCAGCGTGACCCGGTGTTCCGGTTCCTGAAGCTCAGGCAGATGGAGCGCAAGTCCGTCGAGATCCTGCGCAAGCTCAAGATCGACATCGAGGATCCCCGCAAGCGCGTGGACAGGCTCTCCGGAGGCCAGCAGCAGGCGGTAGCCATCAGCAAGGCGGTGAGCTTCGGCCCCAAGATGCTGATCCTGGACGAGCCCACCGCCAACCTGGCCCTCAAGGAGATCGGGAAAGTCCTGGACATCGTCATGCAGCTCAAGGAGCACGGCATCCCGGCGATTTTCATCAGTCATCGCCTGGACGACGTCTTCCGGGTCTGCGACCGCATCCTCGTGCTTCGCGGAGGCCGCCGCGCCGCCCTCAAGAGAACCTCCGAGACGGAGCACGACGAGATCGTGCGCTACATGTTCCTGGGGGTGGGGGAGGAGAGCCCCCGGAGCGCCTGAGGCTCGACCGGGCCGTCTTGGCTGGGAGGAACACCTCGATGACGAAAACCGACGATGCCCGAGAGGTCCAGCTGCTGTCCTTCGACCGCCGGAAGCGGATCCTGGAGATCGTCAACCAGAAGAAATCGGTGACCATCGACTCCCTGGCGGAGGTGCTGCCCGTATCGCGGATGACCGTGAGCCGGGATCTGGAGCGTCTGGAGAACGACGGCCTGCTCAAGCGGGTGCGGGGAGGGGCGGTGTCCCTTTCCCACATCGTGGTGGCGCCTCCCATGTCGCGCTCCGCCCGGGCCCTGACCGACGAGCAGAGGTGCATCGGCCGGACCGCAGCCGCCCGGGTCGCCAACGGGGACTTCCTGGTCATCGAGTCCGGCAGCACCTGCCTGGCACTGGTGGAGCACCTCATGGACAAGGACAACCTGAAGATCGCTACCACCTCTCCCATGATCGCCATGCGTCTGGCGGAAATCGTGGAGCAGTTCGGGCGGAAGTACGAGATCATGCTGGCCGGCGGAATCCTGAACGTGTACAAGAATTTCGTGATGGGACCCACGGCGGTGGAGATGTTCGAGCGCTTGAACGTGGACATCGCCTTCGTAAGCGTGACGGCCATCGATGCCGAGGCGGGCATCACCGCCGACGAAGTGAACGAGAGCGCCGTGTCCAAGGTGATCCTGGAGCGCTGCGGCAGGAAGACCATCGGGCTCGTGGTGTCGAGCAAGTTCGACAATGCGTCTTTCTACAAGGTAGCCGACGTAACGGCTTTCGACGAGATCATTACGGACAGGGGGCTGGACCGAGAGACGAAGAATCTGTTCGAGGAACGGGGGGTGCGCATCACCCTGTGTTGAGGCGCCTGCGAGCAGACCCCGGGTGGATGGGAGGAAGTCGGGCATGGATGTCGCGCAGCAGATCGAGCGGGCCGCCTCGTCGAAGCGGCAGGCGCTGGAGACCCTGGGGCTCTTCGACGCCAACCTGTGGCTGGGCAGGCCGGCCTTTTTCCCGCTGGCCAAGGCCGTCTCCGCCGAGGAGCTTGGCGCTCTCCTGAGGCGCTATGCCCTGATCGGGGCCCTGGTGTCCCACTGGGACGCCGTGCACCTGTCCGCCCAGGACGGCAACCAGGCCCTACTGGCGGCCGAGAGCGCCCTGCCCGAGGGCGTGTTCACGATCTGGACGGGCCTGCCCACGGCCCTGGAGGAGCCAGGCCCGCTGCCAGGAATCGCGCCGCCGCACCCGCGGATGCGGGGGGTGAGGCTGTTCCCCCAGACCCATCACTTCTCACTTGCCCCCTGGGTGGTCGGGGGCCTGTGCGAGTGGTGCGTCGAGCACCGCCTGCCCCTGTTCGTATGGCACGTGGAGATCCGCTGGGACGACCTGCATGCCCTGGCGGAGGCCTTCCCCAAGCTCGCCCTGGTGGTCGAGACCCAGTGGCAGAAGATCCTATACCACCTCCGGGATCTCGCCGGTCTGCTCGCCTCCCGCCCGAACGTGTACGTGGAGACCTCCAACCTGATCGGTCAGGACCATCTGGCCCAGTTCGTGAAGAGCGTCGGGGCCGAGCGCCTCGTGTTCGGCTCGTTCCTGCCGGTCAACGACCCGTACGCGGCCGTGGGGGTGATCCTGGACGCCGACATTTCCGAGTCCGACAAGCAGGCAATCGCCGGGGGCAACCTGCGCCGCCTGGTGGGGGAGGTGCGCGCATGAGCGAGCCCTTCATCGTCGACGCCCACGTGCACACCGGCTACCCGGGGATCTTCTTCTCTCCCGA
>JAFGFV010000451.1 GCA_016930895.1 Spirochaetales bacterium
ACCGCAGGGTCCTGTACGAGAACGTGCGCCGGGTGGTCTCGAAGGGCAGCCCTCCGATCATCGTGCCGACCGCCTTCGGGCCCGCCCGTCCCCTGACCGGCCGCTTCTTCGCCCGGCTCGCCGGGCTGACCGGGGTGCCTGGCGGCCGCGCCTATCAGCGGCTGCCGCTGAGCCGGAGGCGTTACCTGGCCAGGGTGGGCTGAAGCGGCGTGCGCTGGCGGGAGCCACTCGCTCTAGCTTACCTCGGCTTGGCGCACGAAGACCGGATGATAAGCTCCGGTTCGACGATGATCTTGCTGCCGGCCGGCGGTCTTCTCTCGATGGAAGCGATCATCAATCTGGCTGCCCTTTGTCCGAGGACGTCGATGGGCTGCCTCACGGTCGTGAGAGGCGGGCTCAGGTAGGAGGCCAGACTGATGTCGTCGAAACCGACCACCGACAGGTCGGCAGGTATCCTCAGGTCTCGTTCGTGCGCACCCTGAAACACTCCCAGGGCCATGTGGTCGTTCGAGCAGAAGACCGCCGTGGGAGGGCTCTTGAGCGACCAGAAATGGTGGAGGGCGTCGCGGCCGCTCTTTTCAGTGAAATCGCCCTCGAAGATCAGGTCGTTGTCGGTTTCGACTTTAGCCGCCCGCAGAGTATCCAGGTATGCATGGAGCCTGTTTCTGCCGTCGATGACGTGCAGGATGCCTGTGACGCATCCGATTCTGCGATGCCCGAGGCTCAGAAGGTAGTCGATTGCCTCTCTGGTGCCTTTCTCATTGTCGATGTCAACGTGGTTGATATGAACGTTCTCGTCCCTTCCTCCAACGATGACGAAGGGAACATGGTCTCTCACGAGGTCCGCCAGCGACGAATCGTCATGAATCGACGGTGCGAAGATGATCAGGCCGTCGATCTTTCGGTGTTTGTAAAGAATCGAATAGTCCTTCTTGTCGGACCTTCCTGTCGAGGTGTTGAAGATCAGATCGTATCCTCGCACGGAGACGTACCGTTCGATCGCCAGGAGCAGCTCGACAAAGTAGGGCGCGGCCAGAAAGTGTTCGTAGTAGGGAACGACGATGCCTATGACGTTGGTCTTGTTCCTATTCAGTGCGCGGGCGGCGGCGTTGGGATAGTAACCCAGCTCCCTGATCGCCTTGAGCACCTTGTCGCGTGTTGCCTTCTTGACGTTGCCATGGCCGTTGATCACCCGAGACACGGTCATGAAAGAGACATTCGCCTTCTGGGCCACATCTCGTTGAGAGCTCATCCTTGGACTCCCGCGGGCGCCTGCGGGCAAGAGACCCGAGGTGCAAGCCGGCACGAAGAAACCGGCACGTACGCCTCTAGCCATCATATTTCGGCGGAAATATCAATAGGCCGCTTCTTACGTACTTTTCGTTGACAGCGATGGCTTGCGGGTGTAGAATGTTTGCGCAAACATGAACCGGTTCCTTGTCATTCCCTTGGGGCTTCGGAGGCGAGTATTGCCGCCCGGGGGCGGTACTGCGCCCAGAAAACAAGATTGAGGAGGAAGCTATGAAAAGGATCGTTTCCCTGGTGACGGTCGCGCTGCTGGGCCTGCTTTCAGCGGGTGTGCTCTTCGCCGGCGGGGCGAAGGAGGAGGCGCAGGAGCTCATCGTCTATCACTGGTGGACGGCAGGCGGCGAGAAAGAGGCGATCGACGCCGTTTTCGAGGTGTTCGCGAAGAAGCATCCGGAGATCCGCATCGTCGAAAACCCGGTGTCCGGCGGAGGCGGGGGAGTCATGCGGGGCCAGATCAAGACCATGGTCATGGCCGGTCAGTCTCCCGACACCTTCCAGCTCACCTATGGCACCGGGATGCTTGGATCCTTCGCTGAAGTGCTGCAACCCATCGACGAGTTGTGGGAAGGGCTGCCTTTCCCGCCCCTCATCAAACAGATGGGGAATGTCAACGGCCATCAGGTAGCGATACCCCTGAACATGATGAGGTGCAACACCCTGTGGTACAACAAGAAGCTGGTGGACAAGCTCGGCATTCGGATGCCGCTGCGGACCTACGAGGAGTTCTCAGCGGCCTGCGAGAAAGCCAAGAACGCCGGGTATGTGGCTTTCGCGGTCGGGGCTGGGAGTGGCCAGCAGTTCTGGTGGGCCCATATCGCCGAACAGATCATCGTCGGCGTGCCCAGCGGAGGACCCGCCTATCTGGAAAAGCTGTATACGGGCAGAGCGGATCCGGCGCGAGATCCCGCCGTTCGGGAAACCCTTGAGATCATCGCGGCGTTGTTTGATCGGGGTTTCGTTAATTCCGACTATTCCGCGCTGACGTGGGATCAGGCATCCGACCTGCTGATGACCGAAGAGGCGGTCTTCTACCAGATGGGAGACTGGGCCAAGGGTCATTTCACCTCTGCGGGCTGGAAGCCCAAAGTCGACTTCGACTATCAGCCCAGTCCCGGCACCGAAGGCTCGTTCACCCTCAATCTCGATGGGTTCTCCCTCTGCAAGGGCGCTCCGCACAAGGACGCCGTCATCAAGTGGTTGACGGTGGTGTCGTCGGTGGAGGCCGAGACTGCCTTCTGTCCCATCAAGGGTGCGACCCCTCCAAGGCTGGATGCGCCGATCGACATGTACGACGACATCTCGAAAGACATCCTCAAGGCCTTCCGGGATCCGGCGACCAAAGTCGTGCAGTCGTGCTTCTCGGGACCGCCGGAATCATGGCTGGACGTGTACGGAGGCATGATCAGCAAGTTTGCCGAACACCGGAACGTCGCGCAGGGTGTGAGGGAGTTTGCGGAGGCGTACAGGAAGGTCTTCCCCAAGTAACCAGCACGCTCTTGTGCCTATCACATGGGTATGGCTGAATGCCATACCCATGTGAGCTAGAGAGCTGAATCTGAAATGCCGAACGCAGTGAGCACGAGAAGAAACCTACCTATTGCGCTGTTCATTGCTCCCGCCGTGGTTCTCGTAGCGGTTTTCGTCTATGTATTCTCGGGCTGGAGTGCATGGACTTCTCTGACCGATTGGAGAATCATCGGGCGGCTCGGTACCTTCACGGGTTTCCAGAACTACGTACAGCTGTTTCGCGAGGATGCCATCTTCAGACAATGTTTTTACAATACCTTGAAGCTGATGCTGATGGTGATAGGCATCACGGTACCCCTCGGTGTGGTCTGTGCGGTGCTCCTCGATCTGGCCGTCAAGGGGCGGAGCCTGTTCAGGGCCATCTTTCTGATCCCGCTTTCCTTCTCGTTCGTGGCGTCGGCAACCATGTGGAGCTGGATGTTTCTGCCTGACAAGGGGTCCATTAATACCCTGTTGCGGATGCTCAATCTCTCTTCGCTTGTTCAGCCCTGGATAACCTCGACGAAGCAGTCCCTGGTGTCCGTGGCCATCGTATATGTCTGGCAGTTCTCAGGTTTCGGCACTCTAGTCTACTACGCAGGCATCTCGTCGGTCGATCAGGACATCCTCGATGCCGCGAAAGTGGACGGAGCCAGGACTCTGCAGACCTATACGCGGGTAGTGCTGCCGCTGCAGAAGCCGGCCACCTTCACCGTCCTGCTGATTCTCATGATGTATGTCCTGCGGGTATTCGACCTGGTCTGGCTGTTGACCGGAGGGGGGCCGGCCTTCACTTCCGAGGTCCTCGCCACGTACATGTACCGGGTAACCTTCAACCAGAACCTGTTTGCGTACGGCGCCGCCGTGAGCTTCTTCATGTTCATGCTGTCCGTGGTCATCATCATCGTCCCGATCCTGATAGCCGGCTACACCAGGAAATCCCGAAGATCGGGGGCACAGCCGACATGATTCAGAAGGTCCTGATCTACCTCGTGCTCATAGCCTTGGCGGTCTTCTATGTGTTTCCCATCTATACCCTGGTCAACACGTCGTTGAAAACCGACGAGGACCTCAAGTACGGTCCCGTGGCTCCGGCTCACGACCTGTACTTCGGGGCATACGCCAAGGCCCTGAACCTGATCAAGAAGCCGCTGGTCAACAGCGTAATCATCACCGTGTTTGCCACTCTCGTTTCCTCGTTCCTTGGGTCCATGAGCGGCTACATCTTCTCCAAGTTCAGGTTCAAGGGCGATCGGGCCATATTCCTGATACTCGTGCTCGGATTCTACATTGCCCCGCAATCCATACTCATCCCCCTCGTAATCTTCATGGGAAAGACCGGGCTGTTCAACACGTATGCGGGGCTCGTACTGACACATGTTGCTTACGGAGTGCCGATTACCACTCTCCTGTTTCGCAACTACTACGAAGGGATTCCGCAGGAGCTCGTCGACAGTTCCCGGGTGGACGGCTGTGGAACGGTCAAGACATTCACGAGGATATTCCTTCCCCTGTCGCTGCCGGGCTTCGCGGTCGTCGGGATCTTCCAGTTCACGAACATCTGGAATGAGTTTCTGTTCGGATTGACCCTGACCCGCGGTGTGACGTCCCAGCCTGTTACCGTGGCGGTCGCCAATCTGAAGGGCACCACCGTGGCTGCCTGGAACATGATCTGCGCTGGGGCTTCCATCACGGCCATTCCGGTCGTGCTGATCTACATCTTCTTGCTGAAGATCATCATCAAGGGCCTGCTGATGGGGTCCGTGAAAGGCTGAGGGGCATGTGGATCCGGGCAGTTCCTTCAGTCCGGTCGGTAGAGTCGGGCCATGAGACTGGCGTGACGCCGCGATCGAGGCTGCTCTGAAGCTTGCCGCGCGGGGGTTCGTCTCTGCCGAGTACGAGGGGGAAGAGGATGAAGTGAAGGCAGTGCCAGCGGTGATTCGACGCATCAAACCGATGGTGGTGTGAGGAAGAGCTAAATCTAATCGATTGGAGGTTGGCAATGGCAGCGAAACCGAGAGTGTTGTTGGTCGGAGAGACGTGGTTCGTGCTCAAGATGCACATCAAGGGCTTCGACATGGTGCCGCTTGGGGGGTATGAGAACTTCGGCAGGTGGTTCGTCGACGCCCTCTCGAAATTCGACGACATCGAAGTCGAGCACATGCCCAATCATGTGGCCTTGACGTCTTTTCCGAGCACGATGCAAGAGATCAACCGGTACGACGTGATCATCCTCAGCGACTGCGGCAAGAACACGCTGCAGTTGTATCCGGAGATGTTCACGGTACCTATGGGCCCAGATCGCCTGGACGTTATCAAAGAGTTCGTCACGGGAGGAAAGTCCTTCGTCATGGGAGGAGGATGGAATTCCTTCCAGGGCATCAGGGGAATTCCCGGATACCATGACACCGTCATCGAAGAGATTCTCCCTGTGAACCTCAAGTCCTCCGATGACCGCGTCGAGAAGCCTCAGGGCGCTCGACCCGTCCTCGTGAAGAAGGATCATCCGATGTTCAAGGGTCTCCCGGCGGAGTGGCCCCTGTTCCTGGGGTACAACAGAGTGAGCGCCAAGAAGGGCGCCGATGTGCTGGCGCAGATCAACGGTGAGCCCTTCATCGTCGTGGGAGAGTGGGGGAAGGGGAAGACCATGGCCTTTACCTCCGATCTGTCGAAGCACTGGGGGACGGCTTTCGTAGAATGGGCGGGCTACGGGAAGTTCTGGCACAACGCAGTGCTCTGGCTGTCTGGGAGGGCCAAGTCGACTTAGGCAGCCTCTGTTCGCGGCCAGGGGGGCGGGCCCGGCACACGCGGGGCATCCTGCGCGAGCATCCCGGCTGCCTGCCGGGCCTACATCGCCGCGCCGTAGATACGCTCCGGGGTGTAGAACTGCCGGAGCGCCCAACCACGCTCGACCGCGTTGGAGCTTCCGCCCACCACGTGGTAGTCGATCGGGACGCAGTAGCCCGGCCGCCGTCCCGTCGGGACGAGCGCCGCCACGTAGGCCTCCCAGCTCCAGTAGCGCAGCAAACCGCAGCTGAGCAGGGCCCAGTCCTCGCAGTCCCCGCCCCCCAGGGTCAGTAACTCGTCCGGGGGCAGGGCGGTGGCGTTGTGCCAGTACTCGTAGCACACGGCGAGCCTGCGCTGGACCTCCCGGATCTCGTTCCCGCACAGGTAGCCGTCCCGGTCCGAATCCGCGCCTGCATACAGCTCCTCGAGGGCCGGGTCGGCGATGCCCGTGGCCTGGCGGAACAACCGGGAATTGATCCGGAGGTGCAGGGCGCGCTGGCTGGCGGCACTCAGGGCGCAGCTGGCAGCGCTGTAGAGGTAGCCGTTTTCGTTCGGGGTCCCTACGATCTCGAACCCGCGGTAGGACGCGTGCCGGACCGACTGCCGGGGCGGCGCAGGCCCCACGGCCTCAGGGGCTGGGCTCGTGCGCGGCGTTGATCACCAGCCAGCGGCCTCCCAGCGACAACAGGGCCAGGACCAGGATCGTGCGGAAGGGTCGGCGCCGGCGGACGGGCTGAGGCCAAGCCGTGGCGGCCTGGGGCGCAGTCGTCGCGGGCGGCGTGAGAGGCACGGCGGCAGGCTTCCGGCCGACCTGCTCCCAGGAGTGGATGCGGTCCAGGCGGATGGTGCGCTCCTCCTCCCGGAGGTGACAGTAGGCCCGCCCGCCGGTGCAGGCGTTTCGGCCGGCGCGGATGCGTGGAGGTAGACCCGGGCTGGCACGCCGCTTGCTAGTCTTTGGGACGGGAGCGGAGCAGTGGATAGCGGCTCGATTGATGCGCCCCACCCGGGGACCTATACTGAGTGCATGGCCGA
>JAFGFV010000063.1 GCA_016930895.1 Spirochaetales bacterium
ACGCCCTGTTGTCCGAACGGGACGAGGGGCGATGAAGTACTGGGACAGCTCGGCGATTCTGCCCCTTCTCGTGGAAGAACCGGACAGCTCCCGGCGTCGCGCCTCGCTGGAGTCGGACTCCGAGATCCTGACTTGGTGGGGAAGCAGCGTCGAGTGTGTATCGGCGATGAACCGGCTGTTGCGCGAAGGCGCCCTGGACGAGAACGGTTACGAGAGGGTCCTCGGCCACCTCGAGGAGCTCTCCGCGGGCTGGATCGAGGTCCAGGCGACCGAAAAGGTCCGTCAAAGAGCCCTGCGGCTCCTGCGGGTCCACCCGCTCCGGGCTGCCGATGCGCTCCAACTCGCGGCCGCCCTCGTGGGCTCCGGGGAGGCCCCGCGCACCCTTCCGTTCGCGTGCGCCGACCCTCGGCTCAACGAGGCCGCAAGGCGTGAGGGGTTTCCGCTGGCAGAGTAGATCCGTCGGGCTCCGCGGGCGAGAACCGCCGCGCCCATCTGACCCTGACGACCCCTATAGGATCGCTGGCCCCGGGGTCGAGGGCTCCGCAATGACGTTTTCCTGCATTTTTGAAATCTCGACTTGGAATTTGCAGGTTCTGTCGAACGCCGGGGCACCCCAGCCGGGGCCGGAAACATAACCCACCCAGCACACCGGTTAGGCGGCGGCCGCATAACGCAGAGTTGAGCCGCCGCGCCGCCGTGGTCTATCCGCCCAGTGTAGCCCGCGGTACTACCTCTCCGACAGAACAGCACCCGCGGACGGGTCCACCGAAATGTTAGGCGGATCCACTATGGTTCAGCGATCCTCAGCCAAAGTGTCGAGTATTCGCCGCAGGGTGGCATATAGATCGGGCAAATCGTTGCGCACTATCTGCCATACTTCCTCAGCATCAATCCCGAGATAGTCGTGGGCAACGAAATTCCGGAAGTCTTTGATCTTCTGCCAATCCACTTCCGGATATTGGTCCTTCAGTTCCGACGAAAGCCGATCACTCATTTTTCCGATTACAATGAAGTTCATCAGGGTCGCATCGAAGACCAAGTGGGATTCATAGTATTCGATTGGCGACGATATCTGCTGAATGTACTCCTGGATTCTCTCTATGGCATCCAGCACGGCCAGCAGATTGGCCCTGTCTCTTCTACACATACACCGCTTCTTCGAGAACCTCTGTGCGGTAGTAAGGCCTAAGGTATCGTTCCGACGCGATTTCCACCTTCCGCCCGAATCTCTGTTCCAGTTCTTCTCGCATGGCACGCTTCACTCCGAAGATATCCGGTGTCCCTTCTTCAATGTCTACGAGAATGTCGATGTCACTCTGTTCGTCTTGCTCGTCCCTGGCAAAGGACCCGATCAGTGCCATCTTGCGAACACGATACCTATCGTGATAGTCGCGCATCCGAGAATCGAGGTATTCGAGGATATCCTCTTTGCTTAGATGTTGATCACTACTCATTCTCAGCCCCGCAATGTGCTATTGTCATCGCAGACTCCATTATAGCAAACCCCAAGCGGTTGTGAACCACCCATTCAGTATCCATGAAGTGTTTCCGCTTGCGCCTGCCTTCAGCTCCTCGACGCCGCCCTCGATCCTTTCCACTGGCGCCCGCCTGACGCCGTATCGTCGGCGGCCACCAACGGCCGCGGCGCCCCCCGCCCGCTCAGTACACCTCGAAGTAAGCCCGCGGCGCCTCCTCCGTGCCCGGCGCCGCCGCCAGGAGCCGCACCCGGGTGACAGTCACGCTGCCCCGCGGGGCTTCGGCCAGGCCCAGTTCCTCGAGCATCCGCAGGATGTTCGCAGGCCCCTTTTCCCTGCGGATCGTGCGCAACGTCAGGGAACCCGCCCCCCGCTCCGTCATCTGGACCGGCGGATCCGGATGCGCGGCAAGGGCGTCGATCAGGCCGTCGATCTGCCCTTCCGACAGATCCTCCACCCGGTACTCCGCCCCCCAGTAAGCGGCCATGATCGAGAGCTTCTTTTCCCCGACTGCGAGCGGCGGGGCGGCGCGCACCTCCCCAACCGCGATCCCTTCGGGCAGCGCCGCATTTAGACGCCCGCGAAACCCATCCGGCTGGTCGAAGTTGGCCACCTCCACCCGCGCGATCTCCGCCTCCGCCGTGATCCCTAGGGGAAGCGGCTGGGCAAACTCTAGACGCGGCTTTGGGTTGTATCCTTCTGTGAACACTGCGACGTATCCGGCCCGCAGCAACGCCCGCTCGAACACCTGCATCAGATCCAGATGCCCCAGGAACACGGCCCTGCCCCGCTTGCTGAAGGAAAACAGCACGCGCCGGTGTTCCCCAAACGGCGTCGCCGGCCGGACCGGCAGGCTCGCCGCCAGGGCCGACAGGTCCGGCACGGGGGCGACGTCGCGGACCCTCACGTCCTCCCGACAGACCCCGCAGGCATGGCCGCAGTCAGCACTGCAGTCCGGCGTCTCCACCCCGGCCAGAGCCCGTTCGGCCTCCCGCTTCAGGAAGCTCTCGGTGACCCCCAGCCGGATCCCGTGCCAGGGAAGCGCCTCCTCGAGCGCCCGCTCGCGACAGGTCTCCCCCTCCACGTCCCAGGCGGCTTCCGCAAACAAGCCCCGCCAGAGCTTGCGGTCCGCCAGGTCTTCCCACGAGTCGAAGCGCGCTCCCCGCCGGAAGGCTTCGACAAACAACTCCCCCGCCCGCTCGTCCCCGCGGGACACCACCCCTTCCAGGACCGACAGGAAGGGCGAGTGGTAGCGCACGTTCACCCCCTTGGGGGCGCTGCGTTTGACCCGCATGATGCGATCGAGGGCCTCCTGTTCGGTGAGCTGAGGCGCCCACTGGAAGGGGGTGTGCGGCTTGGGGATGAAGCTGCTCACGTTCACGACGAGCTCCATCCGCACCTGCTCCCGCAGCCCGCTGAGCAGCTCGAGAATCGGTCCGCATTCGTCCTGCCCCCGGGCCACGGGCAGCCCGATCATGAAGTAGAACTTGGCCTGCCGCCAGCCCCTGCCGCGGGCTTCCTTCAGCAGCTCCACGGTCCGTCCCCCCGAGACCGGCTTGTTGATCCCGGCCTGCCACTGGGCGAGCGGGGTCTCGACCGCGAAGGTCAGCCCGGTCTTGCGCACCGCGGAGACTTCCGAGAGCAGGTCGAGGGTCAACGAGCTGATCCGCAGGGAGGGCAGGTTGAAGGAGACCCGCTGATCCGCGTACCGGGCGTTCAGGAAGCGGACCAGCTCCCCCACCCCCGGGTAGTCCCCGGTGGACAGGGAGGCCAAAGTCACCTCGCGATATCCGTGCCGAAGGACCTGCTCGTCCACCTCGGCCACGATCGCCGCCGGGTCTTTCATGCGGTACGGGCGGTAAAAGACCCCGGCATGGCAGAAACGACACCCGTGCGGGCAGCCCCGCATGATCTCCACGACCCCGTGATCCTGCACCGTGCGGATGCTGGGGATGGGGAAGGCCATCCCGCCGCCCTCCCGGTCCCGGTCGCTGCCCGTTCCGAAACCCCTCCACAGCACCCGCCGCACCGGCTCGCCCTTGTCCGCGCTCCAGACGAAGGGCTGGCGGACGAGCAGCTCCAGGAGCTCCGCGCGCCCTGCGCCGCGGGCCCGGGCCTCCGCCAGGGTGGCGAACAGCTGGATCCCTTCCCCCTCGATCTCTCCGACGAACACCGCGTCGATCACACGGCCGAAGGGAACCGGATTGGTGATGGCCGGGCCCCCGGCGACGACGATCGGGTCTCCCTCCCCGCGCTCCCGGCGGAGGATCGGGATCCCCCCCAGGTCGAGGATGGTGAGCATGTTGGTGAAGGTCAGCTCGTACCCCATGGAGAAGCCCACCAGGTCGAAGCTCCCGAGCGGCCGTCCGCTTTCCAGCGCGTACAGAGGCAGGCCGCGGGCCCGCAGCTCCGCCTCGAAGTCCCGGGCCGGGGCAAAGACCCTCTCGCAGGCCACCCCCTCCATGGCGTTGAGCAGCCGGTAGATCAGGCGGACCGAGGTGTTGGACATGCCGATCTCGTACAGGTCCGGGTAGGAGATCACCACCCGCAGGAGGTTATCTCCTTCCTTGAGGACGCTGCCGAACTCGCCGCCGACGTAGCGCCCGGGCTTCTCCACCCGGGGAAGCACGGTGCGCAGGTCACGCTCAGGAATGATCCGCTTCTCCATGTGCGTACAAAATAACCGGCCGGTGCGGTGGGCGTCTACATCGGCCTGCGCGTCTATACGGCCCAAGGGTCTCCGTCGGTTCGGGCGCCTGCATCGGCCTGATCGGGGACGGCCGTTGCGGAACCTGCCCCTGCAAGCGGTGGGGCCCCGCGGCCCGTTGCAGAAGGCATGAAGGAGCTCCACCACCCGCACGATCGCTTCTTCCGGGCCGTGTTCAGCCAGCGGCCCCTGGTGCGCGATCTGATCGCCGATGCCCTTCCCGCCCGCGTGCTGAACCGGCTGGACCTCGACTGCCTGGAGGTTACCGGGGACAGCTTCGTGGACGAGAAGCTCGCCTCCCACCAGTCTGACCTCCTGCTCCGCACACGTCTGCGCAGCTCGCCGCTCCTGCTGTATGTCCTGGTGGAACACAAGTCCAGCCCGGACCGCTGGACCACGCTCCAACTGCTTCGTTACATGGTCAGGATCTGGGACCGGGAGCGCTCCAGAAGCCCGCGTGCCAGGACACTCCCGGTCATCATCCCGCTCATCTTCTATCACGGATCACGGAAGTGGCGCTTCCCCACGGAGTTCTCGGCGTACTTCGCCGGGAGCGGTGATCTCGCCCCTTTCGTGCCCCGGTTTGCCCCCGTGATCTTCGACCTTCAGCGCGTGGAGCTCAGACGTCTGCGCGGCAGTATCCTATACCGCACCGCCGTGATGACCCTCAAGTACGCTGTCGCCGGACTGCGCCCGCATCTGGAGAAGATCCTTCGCGCCCTGTCGCAAGCCCCTATAGACGAGCAGCACAAGGCTTTCCTGAGAGCATGGTTCGAATATATACTTCAGGCAGGCAGGGATATCGAACCGGAGGACGTGGCTGCGCAGCTCGAGCGGTCGGGCTCCGAGGAGACGCGGGAGGTGTATATGACCATAGCCGAGAAGCTGTTTGCCCGAGGCAAGCTGGAAGGCAAACTGGAAGGCAAACTGGAAGGCAAGCTGGAGGGTGAGCTCCAGAGCAAGCGCGGCGTGCTCCTGCGGCAGCTGGAGAAAAGGTTCG
>JAFGFV010000452.1 GCA_016930895.1 Spirochaetales bacterium
ACGGTGGCCCGCAGCCGGGAGTTCGATACCCCCATCGGGCGCTTCACCTTCGACCGCGTGCCTGTCAGCGACCCGCGCGCCGGGGTGCAGGGCGTACGATTGGCGCACGACGCCTGGGCGTTCGTCGCCTCTCCACTGCGGGCGATCGCGGACCTGGTGTACCTTCGACCCTCGGTCACCTGGGTACGGGACGGGGTGGGCTTCCTGACGGAGTCCCTGCGCATCGAAGGCGAGGACCTGGGGCAGATCGACCTCTCGGGTTCTCGGGAAATCCAGGATACCCTATCCAGCCGCAGGGTCCGGGAGTACCTGGACGGGCTGCGCCGAGAGCTGACCCGATGATCGGCAGCCGTTCTGCAGGAGTTGATGCAGCACTACGTTCTGGCCAGCCTGTCGAGGGCGGGCATGTTCTCGGAGGACCTCGTTTTGCCCTGAAACGGCCGGATCCGGGGTTCCGCTGGGGCAAGTACCTGGAGGCGGTGGCCCGGGACTGCGCTCAGGAAGGGATCGCCTTCGAGCTGCTGGACACGTCTGCCGCCGGCACGTCTGCCGCCGGCACGGCGGTCCAGAAGGCCTTCCTCAAGACCGACTCAATCGGGAGGGCCCCCGGGGGCCGCGGGAGTCCTCCTGCGGCGTGGGCGAGTGTCGTGCATCTCGGGCGGGTGGGAATTGCCCACTCCTCGCCTTCGTGCGAGGGGGTGCTCCTTCCTTCCGCGCTCGCATTTCTCTAGAAGGCCTCAAGTAACCCGGGCCGCGCCCGCCGGTGCGCCCGCCGGTGCGCCCGCCGCGGGCCCATCCGGCAGTTCGGGCAGCAGCAACGCGGAGGGATGCTCGGCCGAATGGTAGACCCGCTGGTGGGCCACCAGCATCTCCTCGTCCCAGGCAGGGGGAGCGCCGGTGTTGAGATTCCGGTCGAAGCGCGAAAAGTTGCTGGAGGACACCTCGAGGCGCAGCGCGTGGCCCTTCGGGAACCGGCAGGCGGTGGCCCAGAGATCGATCTCGAAGCGGTACACCGTGCCGGGCACGAGGGGCTCGGTGGAGCGGTCGCCGCTCCGGTAGCGTCCCCGCAGGATCCCCTCCTGGATCAGCTGGGCGTAGCCGTCCGGGTACACGTCCACCAGGGCGGCCGTGAAATCCGTGTCCACCCGGTCCGTGGAGGCGAAGAGGATTACCCGGATAGGTCCGGCCACGGTCACGTCCCGGTCCAGCACCGGGCTGGTGAAGGTCAGGACGTCCGGCCGGGCTTCGACCGCTCTGCGGTCCCGGATCTGCTCTGCCAGGTGCCAGAGGTCGATGCGCTCGCTCTCACAGACCGGGTCGGCGGGGTCGTAGCTGAAGCGGTCCTCCGGCGCCCCGACGGCGGCCTTCCCTGGGGCGCCGGCGCCGGGGACCTCCCGCACCAGGCGACCGTCGCTCAAATCGAGCCCGGCCCTGCCGCCGGAGGCCAGGTACCACGAGCGCATCGTGACCCCCGGCGGAGGCCATGTCTGGGCGCTCCGCCACTGGTTGGCCCCCATGAGGAAGTAGGCGACCCGGGGGCTTTCGTCGAACCCGTTGTCCAGGCCCTTGAGGAAGCAGTCGAAGAAGCGGGTGAGAGCGTCCCACCGCCCCTGGGCGGCCGCTCGTCCCAGGTCCATCCGTCCGACCCGGGGCTTGAAGTCCGTCGAGAACTCGTGGTCGCCGGGTCCGAGGAACAGCCACTGCTTGTCCCTGGCCGCCGCCGAGGGAGCCTCCTGCCGCATCCGGAGCCAGTCTTCGTAGGTTGAGCGGAGGAACACGTCGTAAAATCCGCCGATGTGCAGGCAGGGCAAATCGACCCGCTTCGCCGACAGGTTGCGTTCCTCCCAGTAGGCATCCCGGCAGGGATGCTCCATCCACTCGTGGAAGATCCTGCTCGGCGTGCCCGCCCGGGTGTCGATGGAGCCCAGCGGCAGACCCCGAAAGTCCAGGCGGAGCTCGTTGGTGTAGGTCCGGCTGTCCATCGTGATGCTCCAGCCGCCCATGGTCTGAAGGCAGAACGCTCCGCCAACGTACGCCCAGTTGGCGTAGAGGTCCATCGAGGTCGTGGAGGGGGCCGCGCACTTCAACGCCGGGTGCTTCTCTGCGGCCGCGGCCCAGCAGGTGTAGCCGTAGTACGACTCCCCCATGATGCCGACCCGGCCGTTGCTCCAGGGCTGCCGGACGATCCAGTCGACTGTGTCGTAGCCGTCCCTGCCCTCGTTCACGAAGGGAACGAACTCGCCTTCCGAAGCGAAGCGGCCCCGCACATCCTGAATCAGGCACGCGTAGCCGCGCCGCGCCCAGAAGCGGCCGATCACCGGCATCCAGCAGTAGGCCTCGCGCTTGCCGTAGGGCATGCGCAGAAGGATCGTCTCGGTCGGGGCGCCGCCGGGGGGGAGGTAGAGATCGGCCGCGAGGCGCACCCCGTCGCGCATCGGGATCCACAGGTCCTTCTGCCGCGTGATTCTGCGGAAGCGGATGTCCCGGTCGTCGCCGATCCTCATGAACGGCATGGTCAGCCAGCCCGAGAGCTTCTCAGCCGCCTGGGATGCGAACCACCTCGCGTCCTGCCACAGAAACACAGGCTCCCCCTCGTCACCCGAGAACCCGAGCACCCGAGCGATCCGTCGCACGCCCCGCCGCATGCGCGGGCGGCACCGCCATCCTATCGCCGGAAACCGGACGGCGGCAAGAACCTGATGCACTTCCCAGGGTACGACAAGCACATCGGGCTCTACCCGCTGCCATCGGGGATTGCGGCCTTCGTCCAATCGTCGCCTTCCGGGTGAAGGAGATCCTCAAGGGCCTCGGCAGGGAGGCCCCAGGGCGGCCTACGCCCCAGGGCGGCCTACGCCCCAGGGCGGCCTACGCCCCAGGGCTCGCGCCACCTCGTGAGCGCAGACCTGCTCTTCAGCGCGCGTTCAGCGGGAAGTGGCAGGCGGTCCAGCGCCCGGGGCTCAGCTCCCGGAAGGCCGGCTCGACCTCCCGGCAGCTCTCCTGGGCGTACGGGCAGCGCGGGTGGAACCGGCACCCCGAGGGGATGTCCACCGGGCTGGGGGTCTCGCCCTTCAGCACGATCACCTTGCGGCGCACCGTCGGGTCCGGGATGGGGGCGGCGGCGAACAGGGCCTCGCTGTAGGGGTGGTGCGGCCGCTCGAAGAGCTCCTCGGTGCCGGCGCGTTCCACGATGACCCCCAGGTACATCACCGCCACCCGGTCGGCGATCTGCCGCACGCTGCCCAGGTTGTGGGTGATCAGCAGCATCGTCAGGTCCAGCTCGCGGCGCAGGCGGGACAGGAGGTTCAGGATCCGCGCCTGGATCGAGACGTCCAGGGACGAAGTGGGCTCGTCGGCCACCAGGATCGCGGGGTTGAGGGCCAGAGCCCGGGCAATCACCACCCGCTGGGCCTCCCCGCCGGACAGCTCG
>JAFGFV010000453.1 GCA_016930895.1 Spirochaetales bacterium
GATCCCGGTGGGGTACTGCACCGGCATCTCCCAGCCGGCGAACTCGACCATGCGTCCCCCCAGGGCCACGTGGCGCTCGTACAGCACCGTGCGCTTCATGACTGCGGCCCCCGCGCCGCCCCTGCTCCTCCGCCCTCCTCCGCCGGCTCGGGCCGCCAGCGAACCACCGGATGCTTGGCCGCCAGGACCTCGTCGATGCGCTCCACGGGGGTCACTGTCGGGGCCTGCCGCAGGCGGTCCGGGCTGTCGCCGGCCTCCCGGTGGATCCGGGACATGACCTCGACGAAATGGTCCAGGGTTTCCAGGCTTTCGGTCTCGGTGGGCTCGATCATCAGCGCCTCCGGCACGATCAGGGGGAAGTATACCGTCGGGGGATGCACCCCGAAATCAAGCAGCCGTTTGGCTACGTCCAGGGCCCCCACCCCGTTCTGCTCCTTGAGTCCCCGAGCCGACAACACGAACTCGTGCTTGCAGAGCGAGTCGTAGGGCAGATCGTACAGCTCCTTGAGCCGCTCCTTGAGGTAGTTCGCATTCAGAACCGCCAGCTCCGCCGCCCGGCGCAGGCCGTCCGCCCCCATGGAGAGCAGGTAGGCATACGCTCTCACCATCACCGCCACGTTCCCGTAGAACCCGGACAGGCGGCCGATCGAGCGCGGGCGGTTGGAAGCCAGACCGAAGGCTCCGTCCTCACCGCGGACCACGTCCGGCACGGGAAGGTACGGCAGCAGGGTGTCGCCCACCAGCACGGGCCCCGATCCGGGGCCCCCGCCGCCGTGGGGGGTGGCGAAGGTCTTGTGGAGGTTCAGGTGCACCACGTCGAAGCCCATGTCCCCGGGCCGAACCTTGCCGACGATGGCGTTCAGGTTGGCCCCGTCGTAGTACAGCAGGCCCCCGGCTTGGTGCACCGCCTCCGCGATCGGCAGGATATCGGTCTCGAACAGCCCCAGGGTATTGGGGTTGGTCATCATGATCCCGGCCAGCCGCTCGTCCAGGTGGGGCTTGATGGCCTCCAGGGACACCAGCCCGCGGCGGTCGGAGTGGACCTCTACCACCTCGAACCCCGCCAGGTGCGCCGAGGCCGGGTTGGTCCCGTGGGCCGAGTCGGGCACCAGCACCCGGGTGCGCTGGGCCTCCCCACGATCCTCGAAGCAGGCCTTGAACAGCTTCATGCCCGTGAACTCGCCGTGGGCCCCGGCGAAAGGCTGAAGGGTCCCCCAGCGCATCCCGGTCACCACGCTCAGGCGGGACAGCAGGTCGTGCATCAACTCGAGGATCCCCTGGGCGGAGGCTTGGGGCTGGAGGGGATGCAGCCGCGCGAAGCCTGTGTCGGCGGCCGCCGCCTCCGACAGCTTCGGGTTGTACTTCATGGTGCATGAACCCAGAGGGTAGAACCCCAGGTCCACCCCGTAGTTGCGCCGGGAGAGGTTCGTGTAGTGGCGCACGACCTGGAGCTCCGACAGCTCCGGCAGCTCGGGCCCCTCTTCCCTGAGGAATCTTGCCGGCAGCAGGGCTTCGGCAGGCTGCTCCGGGACATCGAGTGGTGGGAAACAGTAGCCCCGGCGGCCCCGGCGGGACAGCTCGAAGAGCAGCGGAAAGGAGTCCTTGGGGCGGGAGGCGGCAGGCTCGTTCATCTCAGTACCCTCCTCAGTGCCTCTACGTAGCGGTCCATCTCCGCGCGCGTGCGGGCCTCGGTCACGGCCACGGTCAGGGCCGCGTCTGCGGCACGGTCGCCGGCAGCGCCACGGTCGGCGGGCGTCAAGTCCGCCGGGTTCACCCCGGCGTAGAAGCCCTCCTCCTCCATGGCCGCCAGGACTCCGGCCGGCTCCCTGGGCAGCGTGATCGTGAACTCATTGAAGAAGGGCTGGTCGTGCAGGGGCCGGAGCGCCGGAATCTCCTCGAGCAGCCGGCCGTACAGGTAGTGGGCCTTCTGCAGGCACTGCCCCGCGGCCTCCCGGATACCCGCGCCGCCCACAGCAGCCAGGTAGACCGTCGCGGCCAGGGCCGCCAGGGCCTGATTGGAGCAGATGTTGGAGGTGGCCCGCTCGCGCTTGATATGCTGTTCCCGGGCCTGCAGGGTCAACAGAAAGGCCCGCCGCCCCTGCCGGTCCAGGGATTGCCCCACGATGCGCCCGGGCATCTTGCGCAGCAGGCCCTCCCGCGCGGTGATGTAGCCCGCCGACGGACCCCCGAAGTAGGACGGGAGCCCGAAGGGCTGAACGTCTCCCACTGCCACGTCGGCCCCCCACTGCCCGGGGGGGCGCAACACTCCCAGCGAAATCGGGTTGGCCGCGATCACGAGCAGGCTGCCGCTGTCGTGGACCAGGCTCGCGAGCTCTGGGCCCTCTCCCTCGAGGGGACCCAATTCCTCGATCCAGCCCCAACGGTTGGGGCTCTGGAGGATCACCGCGGCAACCCTCGGTCCCAGCTTGGCGCTCAGGTCCTCCCGGTCGGTGATCCCGTCCCTCTCCGCCACCTCTACCAGCTCCACGTCCAGGTGGGCGAAGTGCGTGCGCAGGACCTGCTGGGTGAAGGGGTGCAGGGTCCGGGAGTAGAGAACCTGGTCCGAGCGCCGCACGCTGCTCAGGGCCAGGGAGGCGGCCTCGCACACGGCCGTGTGCCCGTCGTAGAGGGAAGCGTTGGAGACTTCCAGGGCCGTGAGCTCGCACATCAGGCTCTGGAACTCGAAGATCGCCTGGAGGATCCCCTGGGACATCTCCGCTTGGTAAGGAGTGTAGGCCGTGTAGAACTCCGAGCGCCCCACCAGCTGCGCCACCACCGCCGGGATCAGGTGATCGTAGCTCCCGCAGCCGAGAAAGGACACACACTCCGTGCGATTTCTCCGCGCAAGCTCCGAGAGCCTGCCCAGGACCGCGTTCTCCGGCAGCCCCTTGTCCAGGGGGAGCTCTCCCCGGAGCCGAAGCGCCTCCGGGACATCCTGGAAGAGGTCCTCGAGGCTGCGGACCCCGACGGCCTGCAGCATGACACGAAGGTCTTCCTCTGTGTGGGGTAGGCTGGGAAACATGGCATTCTCCTCGATTCGATCCGGATGGCCGATGCCCGGTCTCACGGTCTGCGGTCTCAGTGGGCCGCCTTCTCCTCTTCGACGTGCCGCTCGTACGCCGCCGCATCGAGCAGCCCGCCGAGCTCCTCGGGATCGTCGAGCCTCAGGGCGTAGATAAAGGCCTCCCAGGGCTTCTGATTGAGCAGCTCCGGCGTGCCCTCGAGCTCCTGGTTGACCTCCACGATCGTGCCGGACGCCGGGGCAAAGATCGGCGAAGCAGCCTTCACGGACTCGACCGTGCCCACTTCCTCTTCCTTGCGAAAGCTCTCCTCCAGCGGCGGCAGCTCCACGAAGACGATGTCTCCCAGGGCTTCCTGGGCGTAGTCGGTGATGCCGACGTAAGCCGTTTCCCCTTCGACCCGAACCCACTCGTGGGTGCGGGTGTAGCGCAAACTCTCGGGCCTTCCTGCGGGCGTGCTCATGGTTCGTTCCTCCTCTACGACTGGCAGTCAGAAAACATAGGGAACTCGGGCGTTGTAGCCCTTGTAGACCACGAAGGTCTCGGCGGAGCTCACCTCCCCGACCCGGTCGACCTCTTCGGTGTAGAACTCCAGCAGCCCAAACTCCTCCGTGAGCAGGACCGTGAGGATCAGGTCGTAGCGGCCGGTCACCACGGCCACCGACACGACCCCTTTCAGGCGGCTGAACTCCTCGCCCTTCTTGACCAGGTTCATGGTGTTCAACTTGATGCCCACCAGCACGAGGCTGTGCCCCGGGAGCTTCTCCGGATCCACCAGTCCGGTGACGTCCAGAATCTCCTCCCGGACCAGCTGGTTGACCCGTGCCCGGACCGTGTTTTCCGTGACGGACAGGGCGTCGGCGATCTCCTTGAAGGACTTCCGGCCGTCGCGCAGGTGGCGCATGATCTGCAGATGGGTATGGTCGATCTTCACCGTCCTGGTCTCTCCCTCCAAAAACTAGCTTAGTACATCCTGCGTGATATGTCAATAATCCTTGGATCTCTTTAGTATATCATCAGAAGGAGTCTGATTTTTTTCCCAAAACAAAAGCGCAAACCTGTTGCAGGAGCGCCGCGGTCCGCCCCTGCGCGGCCGCACCCCCCCCGGTCCGTACGCCAAGACCATGTGGACGCGCAGATGGCGCTCCGGCTACACTGGAGTGCCATGGAGCAGGGCAAAGTCCAGATCTACACCGGCGACGGCAAGGGCAAGACCACCGCTGCCCTGGGGCTTGCCCTCAGGGCCTGCGGGAGCGGCCTGCACGTCTACATCGCCCAGTTCGCCAAGGGCATGCACTACGGGGAGCTCGACGCCCTGGCCCGCTTCGCGGACCTGATCACCATCCGCCAGTTCGGTCGGGCGTGCTTCATCCACAACCAGCCCACCGACGAGGACCGCCGCGTGGCCCGGGAGGGCTGGGCCGAGGTCCAGCGGGTGATCGAGGGACAGACCCCGGACCTGCTCGTCCTCGACGAGATCGGCATCGCCATCTACTACGGCCTGGTTTCCGAGGAGGAGGTGCGGGAGCTGATCCGCCGGCGGCCGGCGGGCATGGAGCTGGTGCTGACAGGACGGAAGGTGCCGGCCGGGCTCTTCGAGCTGGCCGACCTGGTGACCGAGATGCGAGAGATCAAGCACTACTACCGCGAGGGTTTGCTCGCCCGCAGGGGCATCGAGTTCTGAGAGAGTCCGATGGAACTCTCCGGCGCGCGTTCCACCAACGACTCCCTGCCCCCCGCGCCCGATTCGATCCTGCATCGCTCCCGCTTGCTGCAGCTGCTCTGTTCGCGCAGAGACCGCAAGCTCATCCTGATCCATGGCAAGGCCGGACAGGGCAAGAGCTGCCTGGCTGCCGACTTCGTGAGATCCCTGGACCTGAACGCCCTGTGGTACCGCTGCCGCGGCGACGATCCGGAGGGTCGGCGGCTCGTCTCCGAGCTGAACGCTGCGCTGCCGGGGTCCGACGCCCGGGATCTGTACGTGGTGCTGGAGGACTTCCACCGGGCCTGCGGCACGCCCCCGGCGGCGCGGCTCATCCAGAAGCTCATCGAAGAAAGCCCGCCCAAGACCCACTGGGTCCTGCTCTCCCGGGGATTTCCGGAGCTTTCTGTGGTACGGCTGCGCTCTCAGCGCCAGGTGCTGGAGCTCGACGATCGTGAGCTCGCCTTCACCCCCGACGAAATCGCCGACCTGCTGGAGGGGAGCTGCCCCCTCGCCGTGGAATCGCCGATGCTCCGCCAGCTCGCGGAGATCACCGACGGCTGGGTCACCGCCCTGGTGCACCTGGCGGAGCACCTGGCGCCCCGAGAACCGGAAGCCCGGGCCGGAGAGCTGGAGCGCTTTGTGCGGGAACGGCGGCTTGCGACCCTGGACGAGTACTTCGCGAGCGAGGTGCTGGGCGAGCTGGAACAAGAAGACGCCCGGTTCCTGGTGCGCCTCTCGGTGTTCTCCAGCCTTTCCCCCGGCCTGGTGGCCCACGTGCTCGGAGCTCCGGCTCCCGGACTGTTCAGCGAACGCCTGGTCGAGCGCTATTTCCTCAAGCCCCTGGACGAGAGTCTCGGCATCCGGGCGTTCCATCCCCTGTTTGCCGCTTACCTGAGCGGGCGCTTCGCCGCTCTCGACCCCGAGCAGAAGCACCAGGTCCACGCCCGGGCCGCGGAGTACTTCCGGGGGCAGGGACACGTCGAGGAGGCCGTGCACCACCTGTTGGCCGGCGGCGACCACGAGGCGGCCCTGAAGCTGTTCCTCCCCAGGGCCGAGGAGCTGTTGGGAGGCAACCAGCTGCGCGAGCTGCACGAGCTCCTGGATCGGTTTCCGGAGGAGCTGCGCCGGAGCAACAGCCTGCTGCCCTACTACGAAGCCATCACCACGAACCTCGTGCAGCCGACCTTGAGCCGCAAGACCCTCCGGGAGTTCCTCGAGACCTTCGAGCGCAGGGGAGACCTTCTGCGGGTAGCCACGATCTTTTCCGTGCTCCTGGTCAACTACGTCTTCTACCAGGGCAACCGGGAGCCGGTGCGCGAGCTCGTGGCCATGGTCGAAGGCTTCCTGGGAACGGAAGGCACGAGCCTGCCGGAGGACCGGCGCGCCACCCTGTTCGCGTTGGTTTCTTTGGGCCGCTGGTGGACGGAGCCGAGCGCCGGCGATCCCTTCGAAATCGCCCTCCGGGCGGAGGAAACCGCCTTCCGGCTGCAAAACGACGAGCTCCTGATCCTCTCCCACCTGGTGCTGGGCAGAGTCTACCTGGATCGCGGGGAGTTCGAGAAGGCTCGGGGCATCCTCGAAGAGACCGACGGTCTGCTCGAGCGCAACCCCGGGTACAGTCACTATCGGGCGCTCCTGCGCTTCCACCTCGGCGATGCCTTCTTCTACCTCGGGGAGCTCCCCAAGGCCCTGGCACAGGCGGAGACGGGTGTCGCCGACGCCCCTGCGGGTTTTGCCTTCTCCACGTACCTGCATCTGAACCGCGTCCTCTACCTCCTGTACCGCGCGGATATCGGAGAGGCCGAACAGATCCTGGACCAGCTGCGGAACGCGCCGCTGGGGGAAAACCTCTACGTGCGCTACTACTCGGTGTACCTCCTGCAGATGCTGTTGGCGTACCGGAAGGGGCACCGTGAACGGACCGCGTACTACTGCCGGCGGCTGCTGGAGCCGGACAACAGCGGCCTCCTCGACAGCGATTTTCCCTACAGCACCCTTTCCCTGGCGGAAATCCTGCTCAGCCTGGGCGATCACCGCCGCTCTGAGTCGCTGCTCCGCTCCCTCGTGGAGAGGGCCCCGGCCGAAAGTTACCCGTACCCGCACGCCACCAGCCTGGCGCTGCTGGGCATTCTGGCCGAGCGGGAGGGACGCCGCGAGGAGGCAAAGCGCTGCTTCGTGGAGCTTGGCGGCCTGCTGGAGCGGCATGGATACCGCAATCTCGACATCTGCAGCCCCGAACTGCTCCGAGAGGCCGCCGACGGACTGCGCCAAGCCGTGTCCCTTTCCCCTCCCGGCGCATCCCTGGGCACCCACGGCATCTCGGATGCGCCGGGAGCGGATGAGCCCCCCGAAGCCCTTTGGGCGATGCGCCGCCTGCAGTCCGCCGCGACGCCGATCTCGGCGTCCAAGCGGGGCATCTTGCAGCTGTCGACCCTCGGGGAGTTCCGGGTGTTCGTGGGCGAAACCGAGCTGCCCGCGACAGTCCTGTCCCGCCAAAAAAAGGTCATGGATCTCCTCAAGCTTCTCGTGGTCCACCGAAAGAGCGGGATCGTGAAAGAGGTTCTGTACGACCTGTTCTGGCCGGGATACCTCCAGAAGAGCTCCCGGGACAACCTGAACACCATCATCTACCGGCTCCGCAAGGCTCTGGGAGAAGAGCACGACTTCGTGTTGACCGACGGCCCCACTCTCAGCCTGAATCGGGAGCTGTGCCGGGTGGACGCGGACGAGTTCCTGGAGGCGGCCGAACAGGCCGGCAAGGCACGGCAGCAGGGAGACGGCAGCGCCGCCGTCGAGCTGTACTACCGGGCCAAGGCCCTGTACCGGGGGGATTTCCTCGAGCAGGATCTGTACTATGACGATATCCGGGACGCCCGGGAGGAGCTGCGCAGCCACTACCTCCAGCTGCTCTTCCAGATGGCCGTCATGAGCTTCGAGGGCGGCGAGCACTTCCAGGCGCTGGTGCTGGCCAAGGAGCTGATCTATCGGGACCCGCTCTGCGAGCCGGCCTATCGCCTGCTCATGATCGCCAGCGCCCTGGTCGGCACACGCAGCGAGGTGCCCCGGATCCTGGAGCGCTTGAACCAGAAGCTCGCCAAGGCGTACGGCATCGAGGCCGATCCCCAGACCGTCAGCCTGGCCCGCAGCCTGCTGAGCGGTACTCAGCCCGACTCGGAACTGTGGAGCCGGGAAACCCTGATATAGGGACATGCAGGAGGACCAGGGCCGGTGATCGCAATCCAGACGCAGGGCTTGACCAAGGTCTTCGACAATGGCGTCCAGGCCGTGCGCGACCTGACCCTCCGCATCGAGGGCGGCAGGATCTTCGGCTTTCTCGGCCCGAACGGAGCGGGCAAAACCACGACCGTCAGGCTGCTCAATGGCACCCTTACCCCGACGGCGGGGAGTTCCCGGATCCTGGGGCTCGAATCCCGCAGCGAGGAGATCCGCCGGCGCACGGCCACCCTGGCCGAAGAAGCCCGCATGTACGAGCACATGAGCGTGCTCGACAACCTGCGCTTCTTCGCCGCCATGTACGACCTGCCGCGCCCGCAGGCCGATCAGGCAATCCGCACCCTCCTGGAGCGCATGGGCCTCTGGGAGAAACGGGATCTGGCGCTGGGCAGCTTCTCGACGGGCATGAAGAAGAGGGTACACCTGTCCCGCACCCTCCTGCACCAGCCGGAGATCCTCTTCCTGGACGAGCCCACCTCGGGCCTGGACCCGGAGGGGGCCAGGCAGGTGACGGATCTGATCCGCGCCCTGGCCCGGGAGCAGGGCACCACGGTCTTCCTCTGCACCCACAACCTCTTCCTGGCCGAGCGCATCTGTGACCTCTTCGGCTTCATCCGCTCGGGGGAGCTGGTGGCCTCAGGGACTCGGGAAGATCTGATCCGCCGCAGCACAGACAAGCCCGAAGTCGAAATCCGCAGCGACCGCGGCAGCGAACGCTTCCGGTACGACGACGAGGCGGAGATCGACGCCCTGGTCCGCCGCGTCCAGGGCCAGGGCAGGCGGATCATCGAGGTGCGTCCCCTGCGGCCCACCTTGGAGGAGGTCTATTTTCGCACGATCGGGAGAAGCCATGAACTGGAGTAGGATTCGCGCGATCATGCGCAAGGATCTCCGCAGCGTCACGGCGGAGAAGATGGTCCTGGTGCCGATGATCGTGGTGCCGCTGGTCCTCTGCGTCATCGTGCCCGGAGCGATCACCATCGCGGCCGTGAGCCTGGACGAGGTGCTGATGACCGGGGTCCAGTACGTGGAAAAGCTGATACCCTTGTACCCGGTGCCGGAGGAGCTGGCCGCGCTCACCGACCAGGTGCTGTTCATCATCCTGAACTACACCTTCCTGCCCTACTTCATGCTGGTCCCGATCATGGCCTCTTCGGTGATCGCCGCCAACTCGATCGTCGGGGAGAAGGAGCGGAAAACCTTGGAAACTCTGCTGTACACCCCGGTGACCAACCGGGAGTTCCTGACGGCCAAGCTCCTGGCCAGTTTCGTGCCGGCGGTCCTGGTGAGCTGGATCGCATTCGGCGGCTATTTCCTCACGCTCAACCTGATCTACGGTCTGGTACGGGGGACGCTCATCGTGCGCTCTTGGATCTGGCTGCCTGCGATCCTGCTGCTCTCCCCCGGGGTTTCCGCCCTGGGACTGTCGGTCACGCTGCTCGTGTCCCTCAAAGCCAAGACCTACAACGAGGCCCAGCAGACCGCGGGGATCATCGTCCTGCCCTTCATCCTCCTGATCGTGGTGCAGGTCGCCGGGCTCGTCACCTTTCGTCCCGCCCTGGTCGTGGCCCTGGCGGCGATCCTGATGGCGCTGGCGTATCTGATCATCATCCGCCTGGCCCCGCGTTTCAGCCGGGAGGCGATCATCAGCACGCTGTAGGGGACCTCCCTGCTACTGCAGGAGGCGTTCGAAGAAGCGAACGTACTGCTCGGTGTCCCACTCCCGGGTGCCGATGGTTCCGGCGACCACGAACCCGTCGCGGTCCACGATGTAGGTAATCGGGATGCTGCGGGCTCCGTAAGTGGCCCCGACCCGGCCGGTGCGGTCCAGCAGGATCGGGAAGGTCAGACCATGCTCGCTGACGAACCTCTCCACGGCCTTCGCGTCTTCCTGCAGGTTCACCGCCACGACCTCCAGCCCCCTGTCCTTGAGGCGCTGGTAGAGACGCTCCATCGAGGGCATTTCATGGCGGCAGGGGCCGCACCAGGTGGCCCAGAAGTTCAGAAACACCACCTTACCCTTGAAGCTGCTCAAGGAGCGGCTCTGGCCCCCGAGGGCCTCCAGCTCGAAATCCACGATGGCCGTGCCCTCCTTGAGGGGCTGCAGGCCCACCGCCCGGATCTCTTCCGGGGTGAGCTCCGCAGCCGGAAGCGCTGCGGAAAGAAGAAGAAGGGCGCTCAGTACGAAGAACATCGATCTTCTCATATATATCATCCTTTCCGAGAAGATAGCCCACAATCCCGCAATTGGCAACCTCCCCCGGGTCTACTGTCCCGTGTCTACCGGCCATTCTGCCCGCCGCGAGGCTGCAAAAATCCAGCCCCTGCACCTTGACACGAAGCACGGATCAGGCAACAATAGGAATCGTTATTATAACCCCTACCGGTTGTTGAACGGAAGAGTTGAGAAGAACCGAACAGAGGACCGTCATCCTCGAAGAGCTGAGGCGCGCCCCCAATCACCCGGCGGCGGATGAGGTCTATCTGAAGGTCAAGGAACGTCTGCCCCACATCAGCCTGAGCACCGTCTACCGCAACCTGGAGTTGCTCGCCGCGGAAGGGCTGATCCGAAAGATCGAACACGGGGGCGGTCAGAAACGCTTCGATCCCGTGCCCGAGCCTCACAGCCATTTTCACTGCACCGTCTGCGGCAAGCTCGAAGACCTGCCCTTCCGGGTGGAGGTTCCGCAGCTCGATCGCGATCACCCCTGGGTACGGGCCCGGGTGATCTACGGCGGCAGGACGGACTACTACGGGCTATGCCCGGCCTGTGCGGATGCACAGCGCACGCTTCACGGAAACCCGCAGGGGGATTGAACACAATCGAAAATCAGGGTTCTCGACCCCGCGCCGAGAGCCCGGGGTGCACAGCACCCGATAAACCTATGTCCCAAGGAGAGGTACCATGAAGTCCCTCAAAGGCACTCAGACCGAGAAGAACCTGATCACCGCCTTTGCCGGTGAGTCACAGGCCCGCAATCGCTACACCTATTTCGCGAGCAAGGCCCGGGAGGAGGGCCTGGTCCAGATCGCGATGATCTTCGAGGAAACGGCAAACCAGGAGAAGGAGCACGCCAAGCGCTTCTTCAAGTTCCTCGAGGGCGGCGACGTCCAGGTCAGCGCGGCTTTCCCCGCGGGCGTGATCGCCACCACCAGCGAGAACCTGAAGGCGGCCGCCGGCGGAGAGCATTACGAATGGACGGAGATGTATCCGGGCTTTGCCAAGGTGGCCCGCGAGGAAGGGTTCGAGGCCGTGGCCCTGGTGCTCGACGCCATCTGCGTTGCCGAAAAGCAGCACGAGAAGCGCTACAACGATCTCAAGGCCAACGTCGACAGCGGCAAGGTCTTCAAGCGGGACAAGAGCGTGGTATGGCGCTGCATCAACTGCGGCTACCTCTTCGAGGGGCCCGAAGCCCCCAAGTCCTGCCCGGCCTGCGCCCATCCGCAGGCTTACTACGAGCTGCTCGGAGAGAACTGGTAA
>JAFGFV010000454.1 GCA_016930895.1 Spirochaetales bacterium
ACGGTCGCTCTCCCACCGCCCTCTCGTACAAGCGACTGTGCCGGCAGCTGCCTCGGGTACTGCTGGGCCCCCCTCCCGCCAGCGATGCTTTGAGGCGGCTGCTTCTCAATGACTCATGCCTCCCTCCACCAGGCCCGATGCACAACCCATCCCGTCCTCTTGCTTCAGCCAGCCGATGCGTTGACCTGAGCCACACTGCTGGCCCATTGGAGGCCTCCGGACACGCGAGCGCGCTCGGCCTGCTGCGGCGTTCCTGCCGATCGTTCACCGGCTTCTCTCACGTCCACAACCGCCCGGATGATCTCGACCGCCACATCCCGGTTCCGCGCCAACGACTCCATCAGCGTGTCCTTGCTCCCTCGATAGAGCTGGATATAGTCGGCTGACGAATCCCTCGCCTCGAGACCTACTGCCTGGCACACGCTGAAGGCGACTGCCTCAGCTTCAGTCTCGCGGACAGTCTTACTCTCTGGCTTTGCCTCTTCTCCCTGATGAAGCAGTTCGTGTGCGAGCTCGTGGACCAGGACGCTGAGCTCGGCCGCTGCTGGAAGCCCTTTCCTCAGAACGATCCTGCCGCCTGCCGAGAAGCCTTCCGCGGTTCCAGTTCGGTCCGAGTACTCCAGGTCGATGCCTTTCGCCGCTATGAACTCCCTCAGGCGCTCAGCGAACTGTCCAGGCTCTCCTTCGACCTCGCTGAACGCGGGCAGCGGCTTGCCTGAGGTCTGGGCCACGTCGAACACACAGACGCTCTTGAACGTGATGGTCTCGCCGTCTTCGTTCTCGTCGACCTGCTCATTCATGGTGCTTCCAGACTCCGCGCCGTCACCAACGGGCCGCTTCCTGAGAATCGGCGCCAGTATCCTGATGCCCTTCTCGCCGCGCTTCACCCGCCTGCCCAGCTTCTTCCACGTGTGAAAGCCAGCTACGTGCGTTGCCTTCGGTCGCTGCCACGCGATCAGCATCGCGTTCCCGAGGCTGTACCGATGGAACTTCGCCATCGCAGCCAAGTATGCCTTTGTACTGGTTCAGCGTGAACTGGACAAACAGCCCTCGGAGATAAGAGACTCGGACAGACGACTGGCCTTCGGCCAGTCGGAGTTTTCCGAGGCATCAGGGGGCTCTGGATGACCCATCCCCCCGGCGAGGGGGTGTGGGTTGGGGGAGCCGGTTGGCTCCCCCTCGACGGTCATCCGTCGCCCCGGCCGGCTATCCCTGGCGGGGTGCTCTCCAGCAGAGCCCGCGTCCGTTTCGCCGGCCGGGTGGATCATAGGCGTCTCCTTTGCAGGGGTCAAGAGCTGGGCAGCGGAGCCGTGGAGCCGGGCCTCCGCGCGGCGCGCCCGGCGGGTCTCTCGGCCCTCGGCGAGCTTGCGGTCGCGCTCGGCCCAGATGGCCTCCGCCCGACCCTCGAGCTTGTCGAGGGGCGCCACGTAGCCGATGGCGCTGTGAAGCCGCACGGTGTTGTAGTGCTCGATGAAGGCGGCGATGATCCGCCGGGCATCCTCCAGGCTCAGGGGCGTGCCCGGGCGGATGCATTCGCTCTTGAGGGTCTGGTAGAAGCGCTCCTTCTTCCCGTTGCTTTCGGGGTAGCCTGGGCTGATGCGGACGTGGGTCATGCCGGCCAGGCGGAGGAACTCTTTGAAGTCCTTGGCGATGAACTGGGGGCCATTGTCCGAAATGATCCGGGGCCGGGCGTCCGGGAACTTCTCCCGTGCCCGCTGCACGACCACCTCGACGTCCTGCTCGGTCATTCTCTCGCGGATCTCCCAGTGGACGAGGTAGCGGGAGTAGCCGTCGAGCAGGCTGCACAGGTAGTAGAACGTGCCGCAGAGGTTGATGTACGTAACATCCACGTGCCAGTGCTCGTGGGCTCGGAGGGGCTGGACGAAGCCGGTGCCCTTCTTCGAGAGCTTGCGCTCCCAGCGATGCATGAGCTGCGCCTCGACCAGTACGCGGTAGACGCTGCTGGGGCTGACGGCCACCACATCGTCGTCGAGCATCATGAACGCCAGGCGACGGTAGCCCTCCAACGGATGGGCGCGGGCGTAAACCACGATGGCGGCTCGCTCCCAGTCCTCGAGCCAGAAGTCGCGCGGAACCGGGGCGTTGTGCTCGTTGGCTAGGCCGTAGCGCTCCCGCCAGTCGTAGAACTTGCTGCGGGCCAGGCCCAGCCAGCCGACCAGGCGACTCATCGGCATCGCGGTTCGCTCGCACCAGTAGTGCACGTAATCCACCACCTCGTCACGGGTGTCGTGGGGCGTCCAGCGGCCCTTCAGCCCCGGCCAAGCGTTTTTTTTAGAGCGACGTGGGACTCCATGATCTCCGCGATCACCTCGTCCTTGTGCGCCAGCTTGGTCTGGAGAGCCTCGACCCGATCCTTGAGATGACGGGCCTCCGTGCCGTTGTCGCGCTCGAAGACCGCAGCCCCGTTCTCAAAGAACTCCTTCTGCCAGCGGTAGAAGAGATTGGGGGCCAGGTGGAACTCGTCACAGAGGTCGGACACCGGCACCTTCTCCACCAGGTGTCGCCGCAGGATGGCTACCTTCTCCTGGGCCAAAAACCGCCGTCGTTGCTGCGTCATGGACATTGCCTCCTTCGGGACTACATACTACCCGCCCAAGGGGCTTTGTCCAGTTCCGTCTGAAGCATGACATGGGCAGGGAGGGTGGCGGGGCATGCTGCGCTCGGACCTGCTCGCGCGGTTGCGCCCGCATGGAGGAGGCGACTACAATGGGTCAGCTGAAGGGCTGGCTTACGGGGCTGCCCAGGAGTCAGATGGGAGACGTCGCTTGAAGAAGGAACCCGAGACATGAACAGAGCGCACAAGACAGCAGCACTGGGACTGGCCTCCCTGGTATCGTTCAGCCTGGCGATCCTGGCCGCCGAGGTGCCGAATGAACTGCCGGATCCAGACGGCAAGCCGGCGGACATGAGCAAGCCCGTGCAGGTCTTCATCCTGATGGGCCAGTCGAACATGGTAGGCGCAGGGAGGATTGCCGGAGACAAGGACGGAAGTCTCGAACATGCGGTGAAGACCAAGCAGAAGTACCCCTATCTTGTGGACGACGCCGGCAAATGGACGATCCGCAATGATGTCCGCAACGTGCGCGTCATGAATAACAGAGGGTTTAACAACGAGTGGATGACGATTACCGGCAAGACCATCGGCCCCGAGATCGGCATCGGGCACTACGTG
>JAFGFV010000455.1 GCA_016930895.1 Spirochaetales bacterium
CGCCCCCGGCGAACGCGGCAGCGGCCGCCACCAGGAGCACCAGCAGGACACACAGCGCCGCTCTAGCAGCTTTCATGGTCACCTCCCTTGTAATGTGATTTGCTCAAAATGACACCGTATCATAGTAGCCTCCCGGGCCTGCCTGTCAAGAAAGCGCGCCCGGAATGGGACCGAAACACCCCGAAATCTCCAGTAGAACCCCGGCGGCCTCTTCGGCTATGGTGGCACCGTGCCCAGAATCCTGATCATCAGCCCTCCCTTCTACTCCCACGCCCAGCCGCTCCTGGCCCTGGGCGAAGCCTTCCGGGCCGCGGGCTGGGACACCATTGTGGCCTGCGGCCCGTCCTTCGCCGAGGAGGTCTCCGAGCGGGGCCTGCGTTTCGTGGAGCTGCCCATCAGCCGGAACGCCAACGTGGGCGCTGCGGGGCGAACCCGCCAGCCCAGGGAGGAGCAGCAGCGCCTCGAGGCCTTCCTGGCCGCCACCCGCGCAGGGGCCGTGGAGACCCTCCTGCTCCAGGCCCGGGACCGCCAGGCGGACATGCTCTTCGACCCGGGACTCCTGCGGGAGCGAATCTCCGGGATCGACGCCCGGGAGCACCCCGATCTCTGGATCGTGGACCAGCTCTCCTACGGGGTCACCGTGGCTCTCCATTCCCTGAGTCTGCGCTACGTGACCTACAACCCCGGTCATCCCCGCTACATCCCGACAGATGAGGACCTCTTCGGGGTGCCCCACCGCTGGCCCGCGGCCTTCGCCCCGGACCCGACGGCTCTCCAGGAGCTCCGCCGGCTCTGCCGGGAGGTCGAGGAGCTGTTCACTTCGGAGTTCAACCGCTTCCTGAAGACCGCAGCTCCCGGGCTGCCGCCGGTCGGGAACGCCTTCCGCCTGGCGTCCCCGGAGGCGGTCCTGTTCAACTATCCGGAGCTGCCGACCGTGCCGAAACGCGTTGCAGCGCCTGCTCCGCCCGGGTCGGCTGGCCCAACGCCGCGGCGCATCTACCTGGGTTCCTGCTTCAAACCCGCGACGCGGGAGGCCGAGGTCAGGCGCCTGCTGGGGTCCCGGGAGCGCTCCGGCGCGGAGGCGCCGCGCATCCTGATCGTGATGGGCACCTTCCTGGCGGCGCGCACCGACGTGCTGGAGCGATGCATCCGGGCGGCCCTTGCCGAGTTTCCGGAGGCTCGGATCATCGCCGCCGCGGGCGCCCACCGGCAGGCCCTGGCCCACCTGGCCTCCGAGCAGGTCCGGGTCGAGGAGTTCGTGCCCCAGACCGCCCTGCTTCCTCACGTGGACCTGGTGGTCCACCACGGGGGCAACAACTCCTTCACCGAGTGCCTGTACTACGGCAGGCCGATGGTGATCCTGCCCTTCTCCAGCGACCAGTTCAACATTGCCTTCGACGCGGAAACCGCGGGGCTGGCCGAGGTGGCCGATCCCAATGCCTTCGGCGAGGGGGAGATGCGAGGCACGCTGCGAGCGGCGCTAGGGCGCGGGCCCTCCCTCGAGCGCTGGCGGGGCTGGGTGCGGGCCCGAGGCCCCGCCTACGCAGTACGGGAGCTCGAGCGCCGTGTCGGTTGACCCGGGGTGCCGGATTCTCTATCTTCATCCGTGTAGAGCACGAACGTTCGAGGAGAGGTGGTCCGTGATGCGTCGCACTGCGCTGTTTGCGATAATCCTGATTCTGGCCGGGGCGTCCGTTTGGGCGGCCCCCACGATCATCTTTTCCCACGCCATTTCCGTGCGGGGAGAGCCCAAGTACCCGGCGGGGTTCCGGAACTTCGACTACGTGAACCCCAACGCCCCCAAGGGCGGGACCCTGATCCTTCACTCGATCGGGACCTACGACAACTTCCACCGCTACGCCCAGAGGGGCCTGGCAGCCGACGCCAGCACCTCCTTCTACGACACCCTGATGACGGCGAGCGAGGACGAGATCGAGGTCTACTACGGACTCATCGCCGAAAAGGTGGAGTACCCCGACGATCACACCTGGATCATCTTCCACCTCAACCCCCGGGCCAGGCACCAGGACGGCAGGCCGATCACGGCGGAGGACGTGGTGTTCTCGTTCAACAAGTTCTTCGAGGAGGGGGTACCCCAGTTCAAGCAGTACTACGCCGACGTGGCCAAGGTCGAGGCCCTGGACCGCTTGAGGGTCCGATTCACCCTCGAGGAGGGCAGCAAGGAGCTGCTCGTCTCCCTGGGCGGGCTCGCCGTGCTCCCCAAGCACTACTGGGAGAGCCGCAACTTTGCCGAGCCGCTCACGGAGGTGCCGCTGGGCAGCGGGGCCTACACGGTCAGCGATTTCAAGATCGGGCAACACGTGGTCTATGAGAGACTCAAGAACTACTGGGGCATGGACCTGCCCGTGAACCGCGGGCAGCTCAACTTCGACTACATCCGCTACGACTACTACAAGGACGAGCGGGCCGCCTTCGAGGCCTTCACCGCCGGGGAGTACGACCTGCGCGAGGAGAACATCGCCCTGAACTGGGCTACCCTGTACAAGGGTCCGAACTTCGACGCCGGCTACATCAAGAAGGAGGAGGTCAAGCACGAGATCCCCCAGGGCATGCAGGCCCTGGTGTTCAACATCCAGCGGCCCTTCTTCCAGGACCGCCGGGTGCGCATGGCTCTGAACTACGCCCTGGACTTCCAGTGGATGAACGCCAACCTCTTCTACGGGCAGTACACCCGCACGCGCAGCTACTTCCAGAACACGAAGTACGAGGCCACGGGCCTGCCCAGCCGGGAGGAGCTGAAAGTCCTGGAGCCGATCCGCGGCAAGGTCCCGCCGGAGGTGTTCACCCAGGAGTACCGGCCCCCGGTCACCGACGGCTCCGGCAACATCCGGGGGGAGATCCGGCAGGCCCTGGCCCTGCTCAAGGGGGCGGGCTGGGAGATCCGGGACCGCAGGCTGGTCAACGTGAGGACCGGCGAGCCCATGGAGTTCGAGCTCCTGCTCTACAGCCCCTCCATGGAGAGGGTGGCCGTGCCCGTGCAGAAAAACCTGGAGCGCCTGGGCGTCACCATGAAGATCCGGGTCGTGGACACCTCCGAGTTCGTCAACCGCCTCAGGGAGCGGGACTTCGACATGATCTCCGGCAGCTACGGGGCCAACTTCTACCCCTCCGGCGATCTCAAGATCATCTGGCGATCGGACTACCTGGACCACACGTACAACACCGCCGGGGTGCAGGACGAGGCGGTGGACTACCTGATCGACGGCATCGTGGCCAACCAGGACGAC
>JAFGFV010000456.1 GCA_016930895.1 Spirochaetales bacterium
CGGCACCGGATGATGCGGGACGTGGTCTTCTACACGGGCCGGGAGGTTCGCATCAGCTCACGCACCCGGGTCAAGATGCAGATGGACGGAGATAAGGCGCCTCCCGCGCCGGCCACGGTATGGCTCGAGCCCCGTTACCTTCCGGTGTTCGTGCCGAGAAAGGGCAACCGCGCGCCCGGCGCCGGGTTCCGGCAGCTGGCCAGAGGCGTTCGGAGCAGGGCCAGGCGGGTTCGTGACTAGAGATCACTCCCCGATGATCTTGACGAGCACGCGCTTGCGCCGCTTGCCATCGAATTCGCCATAGAAGATCCGTTCCCAGGGGCCGAAGTCCAGCTTGCCGTCGCTGACCGCCACCACGACCTCTCGGCCCATGACCGAGCGTTTGAGGTGCGCGTCGGCGTTGTCCTCGTAGCCGTTGTGACGGTAGCGGGAGTACGGCTTCTCCGGAGCCAGTCCCTCCAGCCACTCCTCGAAATCCTGATGCAGCCCCGACTCGTCGTCGTTGATGAACACGCTGGCGGTGATGTGCATGGCGTTGCACAGCAGGAGGCCCTCCCGGACGCCGCTCTCCCTGAGGGCCTGCTCGACCTGCGGAGTGATGTTGATGAACTCGCGGCGCTTCTTGACCTCGAACCACAGTTCCTTTCGATAGCTCTTCATTTCGATGTGCCTCCTCTCCCCACGCCCTGGGGTTGCTTCCTGCATCTTCCCCGATTGTAGGCAGGGAACCAGGGACGTGTACACCCTCCGGGTTGCGCGCGCCTGCCGGCGGCCCTCTTGGGCGGCACTGGGGAAGGGCCCGCTGCACGGTTACCTGCGGGTTTGACCTGCGGCCCGCGGCCGCACTACACTGCCCAGGTCCCGTTTCGTCGGCTGGACCCGTCACGCACGGGTCGGCCGTCCGGGAAAAAGGAGGCCCATCCTCTTGATGGCGTTCGAGATCCAGATCCTGTACGAAGACAACCATCTCATCGCGCTCAACAAGCTCCCGGGGCAGCTGGTGCAGGGGGACCGCAGTGGCGAGACGCCCCTGGGGGAGCTGGTGAAGTCGTATCTCAAGGAGAGATACCACAAGCCGGGAAACGTCTTCCTCGGAATCGCGCACCGCCTGGATCGACCTGCAAGCGGCATCGTCCTGTTCGCGAGGACGAGCAAGGCCCTCGAGCGGCTCAACCGCCTGTTCCGGGAGGGCCGGGTGGCCAAGCTGTACTGGGCCTTGGTCGACGAGCTGCCCGCGAAGCCGTCGGACACCCTCGTGCACCACTTGCGCCGCAACCCGGAGCAGAACAAGTCGTACGCCTTCGATTCCCCCCGGGTCGACACCAAGGAGGCGCGCCTGAGCTACCGGGTCCTGCTTTCGCTGGAGCGCTACCACCTCCTGGAGATCGATCTGCACACGGGACGTCATCACCAGATACGAGCCCAGCTGGCCCGCATCGGCTGTCACATCAAGGGGGACCTCAAGTACGGCGCGCGGCGCTCCAACCCCGGTGGCGGGATCCACCTGCACGCACGTCGTCTGAGCTTCCCGCATCCGGTGGGGGGAGAAGAAATCACCCTTCTGGCGCCTCCCCCCGCCGACCCGCTGTGGGACGCGGTCATGCTCGCCTTGAGGGGCCCCAGCTGATTCGATATACTCTACCGAGGCGATCGAGTATGGACCGGAGCATACGCTTCCTTCTGAACGACCAGTACGTCTCCACCAGCCTGCCCGCGGGCCTCGTGACCCTGGACTACCTGCGGCAGGAGCGGCGGCTTACGGGCACCCGGGAGGGCTGCCGCGAAGGGGACTGCGGGGCCTGCGCCGTGCTTCTCGGTGAGTCGGCCGTTGAGGGGGTTCTGTACCGGACGGTGAACTCCTGCCTGCTGCCGCTCGGCGCGGTCGAGGGCCGCCATCTGGTGACGATCGAGGGCCTGAATCCGCGCGGGGCCGACC
Source organism: Spirochaetales bacterium (assembly GCA_016930895.1). Next base: position 1,937 of record JAFGFV010000456.1, read on the forward strand.
CGCCGGCTCATCCCGACGGCACTGAAGGGCCCCGGCCGCCAGGATCGGCCCTACCGCCCCTGAGCGCCGTGCAGGAATGCTTCCTCGTGGAGGGCGCGAGCCAGTGCGGGTTCTGCACCCCGGGGTTCGTGATCTCCCTGACGGGCTACCTGCTGCGTACGCCCCGCGCGTCCCTGGCGGGCGCGCTGGACGCGGTGGCGGGCAACATCTGCCGGTGCACGGGGTATGCCTCGATCCGAAGGGCGGTTGCGCGAGTCCTCGACCACGTTCAGGCCGGGTCCGTCGCCTCGGGCGGAGAGGGCGGAGCGGGCGGTGACGGCGAGATCGAAGCCGGGCGCCTGGCCCTCCTGGTGGAGCTCGGGGTCGTGCCGCGGTACTTCCTCGAAGTTCCGGAGCGCCTGCGTGGGCTGAGGGAGGGCGAGGCTGCGGGGCAGGCGGCAGCAGGAGCGGCCGGGGCCCCGGCGGGCCCCTCCATCCTGGTGGCGGGCGGCACGGACCTGTTCGTCCAGCGCCCGGAGGAGCTGGCGCGGGGGGCCCTGCGCCTGCTGTCCCGCGAGCGGGGGCTGTCCGGGATGCGCCGCGAGGAGGGCCGCCTGGTCATCGGGGCGGCCACGACCATGGAGGAGCTGCAGATCCTGCCCGAGCTGGCCCAGAGCCTGGCCCCGGCGGCGGCAGCCCTGCAATGGTTGGCATCCTCGCCGATCCGCCAGCGGGCCACGGTCGGCGGAAACCTGGTCAACGCCTCCCCGATAGGCGACCTGAGCGTCCTGTTCCTGGCCCTCGGGGCTCAGATGGGGCTGCACTCTGTGCGAGGGAGCCGCGAGATCCCCCTCGAGAGCTTCTACCGCGGCTACAAGCAGCTCGATCTAGCCGAAGGGGAGCTGGTGGAGTGGATCGCCATCACGCCCCCGGGCGCGGATGCCGTCCTGAGCTTCGAGAAGGTGGCGCGGCGAAAGCACCTGGACATCGCCAGCGTCAACTCGGCCGCGTGCCTGAGGATCGACAGGACGAGGGGAGACCGCGGCGCGGCGAGCAGCGGCGGGTCCGGGAGCGGCCGGTCTGGGCGTGGCCCGGGTCGGATCCTGGAGGCCCGCCTGGCCGCCGGCGGGGTGGCCCCGGTGCCCCTGTTCCTGGCCCGCACTTCGGCCTACCTGACCGGCAGGGAGGCCACGCCGGACACGGTCCGGGCAGCCCTGGACGCGGCCCAGGAGGAGACGGCCCCGATCAGCGACGTGCGCGGTTCCACCGCCTACAAGCGCCTGGCCCTGAGGCAGCTGCTGATCGCGCAGTTCCTGGGGGCGTTTCCGGAGGAGCTGGCCGGAGAGGACTGGCGATGAAGAACCTCGACGTGGCCCTGCACCTGCGCGGAGAGACCCGCTTCGTGGACGATCTCCCGGAGCCCGAAGGAACCCTGCACGCCGTGGCCGTGCCGTCCCCCGCCGCGCACGGGCGCCTCAAGCGGCTGGAGATCGAGGGGGCCCTGCGGCTACCGGGGGTCCGGGCGGTGCTCACGGCGGGGGATATCCCGGGAGAGAACCAGATCGGCACCATCCTTCCGGACGAGCCCCTGCTGGCCGAGGGGGAGGTAGACTACGTGGGCCAGCCGGTGGCCCTGGTCGTGGCGGAGAGCGCCGCGGCGGCCCGCAGCGCCCTGGCAGCGGTGGAGCTGGAGATCGAGGAGCTCCCGGCAGTGCTGGACCCCCGGGAGGCCTGGAAACAGGGGCTGCTGATCGTGCCTCCCCGAACCTTTGAGCTCGGGGACGTGGAAGGGGCCTGGAAGCAGTGCGACTGCGTGGTCGAGGGCACGGCGGAGAGCGGGGGGCAGGAGCACCTGTACCTGGAAACCCAGGCCGCGCTGGCCCTTCCGGGCGAGCACGGGAGCGTCAAGGTGATCTCCGCGACCCAGAGCCCCACCGGGGTCCAGCGGGCCATCGCCCGGGTGCTCGGGGTCGGGATGCATGACGTGCAGGTGGAGGTGGAGCGCCTGGGGGGCGCCTTCGGGGGCAAGGAAGATCAGGCCACCCCCTGGGCGGCCCTGGCCGCGCTGGCCGCGGTGCGCCTCGGCAAGGCCGTCAAGATGGTGCTCCGGCGCCAGGAGGATATGCGCTCCACGGGCAAGCGCCATCCCTACGTCTCCGATTACCGCATCGGGCTGAAGCGCACCGGCGAGATCCTGGCCTACGAGGTGACCTTCTACCAGAACGCCGGGGCTTCCGCGGACCTGTCGCCGTCGATCCTGGAGCGCAGCCTCTTCCACGCCACCGGCAGCTACTACGTGCCCAACGTCCGGGCCACCGGCATCAGCGCCCGCACCAACCTGCCTCCCAACACGGCCTTCCGTGGCTTCGGCGGCCCCCAGGCCATGTTCGTGATCGAAGGGGCTATCGCCCGGGCCGCCCGGGAGCTGGGCCTGGAGCCGGCGGAGGTTCAGGACAAGAACCTGCTGCGGGAGGGGGACACCTTCCCGTACGGTATGCCGGCGGCGGGGTGTCGGGCCCGGGCCTGCTGGGAGGAGGCGACCTCCCGCTACGACCTGGCGGAGAAGCGGCGGCGGATCGAGGAGTTCAACCGCACCCACCCCCTGCACAAGAAGGGCCTGGCCCTGATGCCGATCTGCTTCGGCATCTCCTTCACCAACACGGTCCTGAACCAGGGCGGGGCGCTGGTGCACGTGTACACGGACGGGAGCGTGGGGGTGTCCACCGGGGCCGTGGAGATGGGGCAGGGCGTGAAGGCCAAGATCCAGGCGGTGGTCACCCGGGTGTTCCCCATCGACCCGGAGCTGGTGCGGGTGAACAGCACGACCACCCTCACGGTGGCCAACACCTCCCCCACCGCCGCCTCCACCGGGGCGGACCTGAACGGCAAGGCCGCGGAGCTGGCCTGCCGGTCGATCCTGGCCCGCCTGCTGGAGGTGGCCTCTGCCGAGCTGGGTACGGCCGGGCGCGGCGCAGAGGCCCGGGTGGACGGCGGTTCCATCGAGATCGCAGACGGCCGCGTGCTCTGCGACCGCGAGCCCACGGAGCTGAGCTGGCAGCGCCTGGTGGCGGCGGCCTACGCCCGGCGGGTCAGCCTGTCCGCCCAGGCGCACTACGCCACCCCGGGGATCTGGTTCGACAAGACCCGGGAGAAGGGGGAGCCGTTCGCCTACCACGTGTACGGCACCGCCTTGAGCGAAGTCACCCTGGACTGCCTGCGGGGCACCTACGACGTGGACGGGGTGTGGGCGGTCCACGACCTGGGCCCGAGCCTGGACCTCCTGGTCGACCGAGGGCAGGCCGAGGGGGCGATCGTCCAAGGCGTCGGATGGCTGACCATGGAGGAAGTCCTCTACCGGGAGGACGGCTCGCTCGCGACCCGGGACCTGAGCACGTACAAGATTCCGGACCTGCACGCCGCTCCCCGGGAGCTGGAGGTGCGTTTCATGGATGGCGGGCCGAATCCCCTCGGGGTGTTCAACTCCAAGGCCATCGGGGAACCCCCCTTCATGTACGGCATCGGGACCTACTCCGCGCTGCGGGCGGCCATGCAGGCCTATCGCCCGGAGCTCGACCTGCCGCTGGCTGCACCCCTGACACCCGAGCGGGTGCTGAGCCTCCTGTACCCGGAGCGCCTGCGCGAGCTGGCATCGCGTCCAACAGCGGGAACAACGCCGTGAGAGCTCTGGGAATCGACATCGGGTCGCTCTCGATCGGGGCTGCGCTTCTGGATGGGGAGAGGGTCGTAGCTTCCCACTACGCGGAACACCGGGGGGACATCCACGGGAGTCTGCGGCGACTGCTCGCGATGGAGGAGTTTGCGCGGTACGACCGGGTCGGACTGACCGGCACCCTGAGCGGCGAAGCCGGGGCCATCGATCCAATCCTGGCGGTCAGCGAAGGCACACGGCATCTGCTGCCGGGCTGCCGAAACGTGCTGTCCATCGGAGGGGAGAGCTTCGCCCTGATTCTCTTCGACGAAAACGGCGAGTACCGGGAGCACACGATCAACTCCCCCTGCGCGGCCGGGACCGGGTCGTTCATCGCGCAGCAGGCCGAGCGGCTGGACCTCACGGTGAGCTCCCTTGCCGCCCGGGCGGACTCCTTCTCCGGCCCCACGCCCTCCATCGCCACCCGCTGTGCCGTGTTCGCCAAGACGGACATGATCCACGCCATGCA
>JAFGFV010000457.1 GCA_016930895.1 Spirochaetales bacterium
GCCCTCGACCCTCAGGTTGGCACCGTCGCGTACGCCCACTTCGTGCAGCTCGTCGAACAGGTGGTCCGCGGCATAGCGCGCGAACACGTCGGCCATGCCGGGCTCCACCCCGGAGCCGCAGAGGGCCAGCAGACCCCGCTTCTCCCACTCCGGGGCCGCGGCGTACTGCAGGTCCCCCAGCTTGACATGCGTCTTGGCGAAGGGTTCGGTGGGGTGGCGCTCGGACAGGCTCATGGCCATGTCCAGGTAGTGGCAGCCGGCCTCCAGGGCCGCCTCGAAGATGGGCATGTTCAGGTTCGGAGCGCAGGCGTTCAGGATCAGGTCCGCCCCGCAAGCCCGGGCCAGGGCCGCCACCTCCTCCTTGCGGGAAGCGTCGACGCGTTCGGGAGGGAAGCGGTCCGCGTCCCCGAGGCGGTGGGCGACCTCGCGGGCCCGCTCGACGCTCCAGTCGGAGATCACTATCCGCTCCAGCCACTCCGCTTTCGGATCTCGTTTCGCGGCGATCACGGCGATGGCCTCGCCGACCCCCCCGGAACCCACCAGCAGTACCTTCATGACGCCTCCTGAGCTCTATCGCGGTCAGTATATCCTGCCGGGTATCCTACCCTCCGGGGCTCACAGTCGGATCACGGCCGGGTGACACGCATCTGTTTTTTCCCGGGAGTCCGGGGATTCGGCGTCTGCCTTCGGGAGCTCAGGAGCTCATGCGCCAATAGATCCTCCAGGTCAGGAACAGCAGGACGGCCGCGGGTGCCAGGATAACCAGCGCGATCCAGTCGCCCCGGAACATCTGGTAGAACCAGAAGCGGATGGGGTTGCCGCCGTCGGTGAAGGCGGTGATCAGCCCCTGGTAGCCCCCGTCGGCCATGACCCCCACCCGGGCGGACAGGCGGGTGAACAGGGGCGCGAGGTTGGTGGCAATCAGCAGGTAGGCGATCACGATCGGGATCCCGAGCAGGACCGCCCGGAAGACGTTGCCCCGCACCGACAGGACGATCACGGACATGACCGGGATCAGGTTGGCCAGGTCCCCGAGCGGGATGGTCTTGTTTCCCGGTACGACGAAGGCCAGGCCGATCGCTATCGGCATGAGCACCAGCCCGGTGACGATGACCGAGCTGGAGCCCATGAGCACGCCTCCGTCCATGCCGATGTACAGGTGCTTCTTGTTGGGGAAGATCTTCTGGATCCCCTTCTTGAGCTGCAGGCTCACCGGCTCCATGCCCTTGCCGATCAGGGTCCCGCAGTGGGGCAGGAGAAACATGACTGCGGCGATGTGGATGCACAGCTCCAGGAGCAGGCGCAGGGGGTAGCGGGCCAGGAGCCCCAGGAACAGCCCAATGATGACGCCGATGATCATCGGCTCGCTCAGGATGCCGACCCCCTGCTTGTGCTCTTCCGGGTTCCAGCGCACCCGTTTGACCAGGGGGATCCTGTCCAGCACCGCGTCCCCGACCGCTCCCACCGGGTAGAGGCCATTGGCCGAGAGGGTCGTGATGCAGATCCCCTGCAGCCCGGCCACCCGCTCCACGAACGGGGCGCTCCAGTCCGCCATCTTGATGGCGAATACGGCGATCAGGGCGGTGGCGGCCAGCCCGAGGGCCAGGCTGCCGGTGGTCTGCTGCAGCAGCGCCCCGACCAGGGCGAAATGCCAGTAGTTCCACACGTCGATGTTGATCGTCTTGGTGGCCCCGGTGGCCAGGAGGACCAGGTTCAGAACGATCACCAAGGGGATCGACAGGGGGGCGATGGAGGACGCCCAGGTGATTGCGGCCAGGGGCGGCCAGCCTACGTCCAGCACCGGGTAGTCCAGGCCTCCTCGAGCCACGATGGCCTCCACGGCAGGCCCGATGGCGCCGACGAAGAAGCCGAAGATGATGAAGATCCCGGCAAACCCGACGGCCACCTTGAGGGCCGAAAGCAGGGCCTCCACCACCTTCATCCGGATGATCAGGCCGAGCACGAAGATGATGATCGGGAGCATGACGTACGCCTTGAAGCTGAAGAACGCATCGATCGCCGTGGAGAGTGCTTGCATCTCTACCTCCGTCAGTGTCGGCTGGGCGGGAAAGCCCGGCCGGGTGTGTCCGTATCGAGCCTGCGGCTCTTCAGGTATCGACCTCGCCGGCGAGCCGCTCGAGCACGTGGCAGATGCCCATCAGGGCCGCGCCGTGCGCCTCGGCATGGGGCCCGTGGTCCGCGAAGCGGGTGCCGTAGCCGGTGAGCATCTCCGGCAGGACATGGCGGAAGATGACCCGCTCGACGGGCTCGCGCAGGAAGTCCGCGAACAGGGTGACCTCGCCGCTGATGATGAGGGCCTGGGGATTGAAGAGCTTGATCAGCATGGCGCAGGCGTCGCCGAGAAACCCGGCGATCTCTCCCAGGGTGGAGAGGGCCAGCCTGTCTCCCGCGACCGCGGCGGCGCGGATGGTCTCGAGGCTCAGCGGCTGCGCTCCGGGGACGCCGTGGCTCTGCAGTTGCGAGCGGACTCCCTCCTCCAGGCGATCCCGAAAGACCCTGAGGATCCCGGCGGGGGAAACCACCGTCTCCAGGCAGCCGACATTGCCGCAGCTGCAGCGGTAGTTGTTCTGCGGGTGCTCGATGTGCCCGATCTCCCCGGCCAGACCGTGAGAGCCCCTATACAGCTTGCGGTCTACCACGACCCCGGCGCCCACGCCCAGCCCCAGGTACAGCAGGACGAAGTCGCGCAGGCTCCTGCCTTCTCCCAGGTACATCTCCAGGAATGCCAGGGCGCGCGCCGCGTCCTCGATCAGGACCGGGACCCCCAACCGGCGGGTCAGGAGCTCCGCGATCGGGATATGCGTGATGCCGGTGAGCTGCAGGCCCAGAAGCCAGATCCCCCGCTGGGTGTCCACCATGCCCGGGAGGGCCAGTCCTATGCCCAGGAGCCGCTGTGGATCGGGGAGCGCGGCCCTGGCCTGTTCGATCGCGGCGCAGATGCTGTCCACGATCGCATCCTGGTGCGAGCTCGGATCCTGCGGCAGGGACAATGGTGAGGAGCTGCGCAGGAGCAGGCCCTTGGCGCAATCCATGGCCACGACGCGGATTTCGTCGAGGCGGAGATTCAGCCCCAGGGTGTAGCCCAGCTCGCCGCGCAGGGCGTACACGTGGGAGGGGCGTCCGCCGGAGCTTTGGGTCTTGCCGTCCTTGAGGATGATCTGCCGCGCTTCGAGCTCACCGAGGACCGAAGACACTTTGACCAGGCTCAGGTGGGTTTCCTGGGCTATCGAGCGCCGGGTCGGGCGCTCCCGGCAGAAAATGGCCCGAACGGCCTTGGCCCCGGTCTTGCCGAGCGCCCCGATGTCCGGTATCCCTGGGGTATCCATTCTCTTTGCGGTAATCCTCCGGCTCATTCCTGTCCCGGAATGGAATTAAAAAAAGATTATACTAAAGACGCTCATGCTGCAAGAGGATCTTTCGTGAATATGTCAAAATCAGCTTTTAGTTGGCTTGACGGCCCGGGCGGGAAGCGCTACAATCGCAGTAATGCGTTCATAAAGGGAGGATTGCATGCCCGGTCCCGGTTACTACTGGATGGGAAAGGAAGAGGAACAGGAGCTCGTCGACCTGATCCACGCGCGGTACCTGTTCCGCTACGGAGACGAGAAGGACCCCGCCTTCAAGCATCGCGTCAAGACCTTGGAGGAGGAGGTTGCCCGGAGCTTCGGCGCCAGGTACGCGCTGGCAGTCTCTTCAGGCACTGCGGCGCTGGTCACGGCCCTGTCCGCGGCCGGGATCGGTCCGGGGGACGAGGTCATCGTGCCCGGTTACACCTTCATCGCGTCGATGTCCTCGGTGATCATCTGCAACGCGGTGCCGGTGCTCGCCGAGGTGGACGAGAGCCTGACCCTGGATCCTGCGGACGTGGAGCGGCGGATCACCAAGCACACCCGGGCGATCCTGCCCGTACACATGATCGGGAACCCCTGCGACCTGGATGCCTTGAAGGCCATCGCGGAGCGGCACAAGCTGCTCCTGATCGAGGACACCGCGCAGGCCTTCGGCGGGTTCTACAAGGGCAAGCGCCTGGGCACCATCGGGCTGATGGGCACCTACTCCTTCAACATCTTCAAGACCATCAACGCCGGAGACGGGGGGATGGTGGTGACCGATGACGAAGAGCTGTACAAGCGGGCGTTCGGCTACCACGACCAGGGGCACTTCCCGCTGCGCACGGGCGTGGAGGTGGGCAACCGCTCGGTCATCGGGCAGAACTTCCGGATGACCGAGCTGACGGCAGCCGTGCTGCTGGCCCAGTTCCGCAAGCTGGATGCGATCATCGAGCGCCTGCGGACCCTGAAGGCCCGCTTCAGGGGGCAGATCGAGGACCTGCCCGGGCTTTCCTTCCGGCGGCTCAACGATCCGCAGGGGGAGTGCGGCACCATCCTGACCGTGTTCCTTCCGGACAAGAAGAGCGCCGACGCGGTGGCCAAGACCCTCGGAACCCTGACCGTGGCCCATTCGGGCTGGCACGTGTACAACAACATGGAGAACATCCTGAACATGCACACGATCAACCCGAAGAACAACCCCCTGAAGCATCC
>JAFGFV010000064.1 GCA_016930895.1 Spirochaetales bacterium
CCCCATGAGCTCCAGGCCCGTGGAGTTGGTGAGCTCCAGCCCCAGCAGGGGATGCTTGGCCTGAACGCCCTCGTTGTAGATCGACACGCGCTTGCCGGCAATCTCCTGGTTCAGGATCGGCAGCATGGCCGACTCCTGCCGGGGCAGCGTCACGGGCACCGCGATCCGGTACTCGAAGAAGCTCCCCGCCTCCCCCGCCTGGGCCAGGGCGCTAACCCCCTGGCTGAGATCCATGGGCTCCTCGACCGCGTACGCCTCCGCCTCTTCGTAGATCTCGGAGCGGGCCATGGAAGGCGCCGGGGCAGACTTCATACGGTCGCGCGCCTCGGGTGGGGCCGCCCCGGCGGCCATGCGCTCGCCACCGCTCAAGTCCTCGTCGTAGAGCTGAGGTCGCAGGGAGGAGTACAGCTCCGGCTGCACCACCGGGCGCGGCACGTAGAGGGGCTGGTATAGGTCCATGATGAAGGAGATTGGCCGCCCCGAGACCAGGCGCAGCGACACCTCCCGCCAGTCCTCCTCGCTGGTGTTCTCGACGATCGCCCAGCCCTGCAGGAAGTGCCGATCCCCGTCGCCGAGCACCAGGCGATAGCTGGTCTTCCACACCGGGGTCTCCAGGAGGTACCCCACCTGCACCCGCCTGGCCCCCTCCCCGGAGAAACGCACCGCCACCCGCTTGCGGTCCGTGGAATGCCCCTGGGCCAGCACGGCCAGGGCCTGGCGAAACTCGAGCTCCAGCGCCTGGTCCAGGAAACGAATCTCCTCCACCTCTGCCAGGGACACGCTGCGCAGGCCCCCCGGGGTCAGCAGGTTCAGGTAGGTGACCGCGACCCCTTCCGGGTTCTGCCGCGACTCCACCCCCACGATCGTGCCCTGCAGCCGCTGAGGAGCAGACAGCTCGACCTCCTCGCCACGGGCCTGGGCCAGGATCCCGGCCAGGTCGGGGTTGGAGGTCAGGTCGATGGCAAAGCTCTTCAGGGTGCGGGTAATCGGGTCCCGCGAAGCGTAGTTGACCGCGGCCACCTGCCCCCCGTCAAAGTCCCGGGCGATGAGGCTCTTGAGCAGATCGTTCACGTCCCGGCTGCGGAAGGAGAGCTCCAGGCTCGAGTCTCCCTCCACCGTGCCCTCCCGCTGGAAATAGCCAACACCGCTGGAGAACAGCACGACCTTGGACAGGGGGATCTCGACCGCCGAGACCTCCGCAGCGGGCCCGGCGCCGGAAGCAGCGGAGCCGCCGCTCTCCGGGGAACCCTGGGCGAACAGGGCGGTTGGCCCGACCGGTCCCGCGAACAGGCCCAGCGTCAGCGCCGCCGCCCCGAGCAGCTTGATGGTTTTCATGATCATAGTCTAGAACACTATCCCCTGGCCCGGGCAAAATCAAGAAGCACCGGCCGGCGAGGGTCGTTGTTGCGCGCGCCTGTCCCGTGGTAGACTGGTGCCTCGAGAACCCACCCAAGGAGAGACGCCATGCCCGCCGACCGAGAACCCGTGTCCGCCCGCGTTCAGCATTTCGTGCTCGAGAACGCGGCTGAATTCCCGCCCGCTCGGAGCTTCGCCACGGATCCCTTCTGGCAGGGACTGCGGGCTGTGGGGACAGAGCTGTGGCTGGACACCGGTGACCTGGAGGCGGCCGCCTCCCTGTGGACCCGGGAGTTCACCGCCCTGACCACCAACAATACCCTGCTCAACAAGGAGATCCAGAAGGGATTGTACGATTCGGTGATCGAGGCCGCCGGACCGCTCCTCGACGACCTGGAGCTCGAAGAGCGGGTCATCGAGATCGCCTTCCTCCTGAATGCCCTGCACGGCCTCAAGCTGGTGGCCACCTTCGGCGCCCGGGTCAGCGTGGAGCTGCACACGGCGCTGTCCGGGGACGTCGAGCGCACTCTGGCCTATGCCAGGCGCTTCCACCTCATCAGCCCCAGAAGCTTCGTCATCAAGGTCCCTCTCACGGCCGCCGGGTTCCTGGCCACCCGCATCCTGCGCCTGGAGGGCATCCCGGTCAACTTCACCCTCGGCTTCAGCGCCCGGCACAACTACCTGGCCGCCGGCTTCGCCTTCCCGAGCTTCGTCAACGTCTTCCTGGGCCGCCTGAACGCCTACGTGGCGGACAACGGGCTCGGCGACGGCCTCATGGTCGGAGAAAAGGCCACCCTGGCGAGCCAGCGGGCGGTCCGTCAGGTCTCGGAGTCGAGCGGGCGGGCCACGCGACAGATCGCTGCCAGCATGCGCAGCGGAGACCAGGTGCGGGACCTGGCCGGCGTGGACGTGATGACCATTCCCGTGGCGGCAGCCCGGGAAGCCCGCGGTTCTCTCTCGGGGCGCTGGGAATCGGCCCTGGACAAGGACTATCCGGTCCGGCTCGGCTCAGGAGTCACGACGGCCGAAACGCGCATCGGGGTGCTGTGGGAAGTGGGCGAGGCTGAGAAGGAGCTGGCCCGCAGCCTGGAGGCTTCCCCCCCCGACAGCCCGGAGGAGCTGGTGGAGCGGGCCCACGCAGTCGGCGCCGGCGACCTGTTTCCCCGCCTCGGCGCCAAGGACCGGGGAGCGATCGCGGCGCACGGCAAGATCCCCGAGCACAGTTACTGGGCCGACCGCATCGCCTCAGGAGAGCTCGCCGTCGACACCCTCCTGAACCTGGCCGGGCTGGCCTCGTTCACGGCAGATCAGAAGGCGCTGGACGACCGCGTGCGGGGGCTCATCGCCTGAGAGGCCGCCTGCACAGGGACCCGGCAGCCGCGGTTGCCGGGCCGGTCTCCTTTCGGTAGAATGGCGGCTCCATGGCGCGACGCGTGTACACCTTCTGCCGGATCTGCGAAGCCGCCTGCGGCCTGGAGATCGAGGTCGACGACAACCGCATCGTTCGAATCTCCCCCAACCGCCACCACCGGGTGACCCGCGGCTTCGCCTGCCCCAAGGGCCTGCGCTTCCACGAGCTGGAGCACTCTCCGGACCGCCTGCGGGCCCCCATGAAGCGCATCGCGGGTGCTTCCGCAGCTCCCGGCCGCCCCTCCGGCGGTTTCGAGGACATCAGTTGGAGCCAGGCCTTCCGAGAGATCGGCGCGAAGGTGCGGCAGCTCCGGCGCGACCACGGCCCGGACTCCATCGCCATGTACGCCGGCAACGGCGCCGGCTTCGGGTTGATGCCTCTGTTCTTCGCCCAGGGCTTTATCCAGGGGGTGGGCTCGAAGAACGTCTACTCCTCCGCCACCCAGGACTGCTCCAACAAGTTCGCCGTGGCGCAAGGAATGTACGGCTTTCCCATGACGCAGCCCCTGCCGGACTACGAGCACGCGGACTTCCTGATCCTGGTCGGGGCCAACCCGGTGGTCTCCAAGTTCTCGTTCCGGGGGGTCGCCGCCCCGGCGGCCAGGCTGAGAGCCGCCGCTGCCCGCGGCGCCCGGATCGTCAGCGTGAACCCCCGACGCACCGAGACCGCCCGCCTGGTCGGGGAGCAGGTCTTCATCCGCCCGGATACGGACGTGTTCTTTCTCCTGGCTTTTGCCCGTGAGCTCATACATACCGGCGGGGTCGATCGAGAGCGAGTAGACCGGCACATGCGGCGCTACGAGCAGTTCGCGGCCACGGTGGAGCCCTGGACCGCGGAGCGCCAGGCGGAGGTCACGGGAGTGTCCCCGGAGACCCTTCGCGAGCTGGTCCGCGCCTACCGGGAGGCGGACGGCGCGGCCCTGTACTGCTCGACAGGAATCAATCACGGCCGCAACGCCGCCCTGGCCTTCTGGATCCTGGAGGCAATCAACGCGGTGTCCGGCAACCTGGACCGGCGCGGAGGCACCCTGGTGGGCCAGGGGCTCCTGGACTTTCCGAGTTTCGCGGTCAAGCACGGCTTCATGATGGGCGGGGCCCGCTCACGCATCGGCTCCTTCCGAGCAGTGGCGGACAGCCTGCCCGGGGGGATCCTGGCGGACGAGATCCTGACCCCGGGGGAAGGACAGGTCCGGGCCCTCTTCGTGGCCGCGGGCAACCCCGCACTGACCCTGCCGGACTCGAACAAGGTGCGATCCGCCCTCCAGCAGCTCGAGCTCCTGGTGTGCGTGGACCTGTTCCGCTCGGTAACCGGGAACTACGCCCACTACCTCCTGCCGGCGGCCAGCTTCCTGCAGCGGGCCGACGTGAACTACATCTTCCAGTCCTTGGTCGGGATCACCGACGTGCCCGTCCTGAACTACAGCGACCGGGTGCTCGAGCCCGCCGGGGAGGAGAAACAGGAGGGCTGGATCTACGCCGGCCTGGCCGCGGCGGCAGACCTGCCCTTCATGGGCTCCCACCTGCTCACCCGCCTGATCCGCGTGGGGCGGACTGTGTCGCGGCTGGGCCGGATCGGCCGCCTCCTGAGCGCGGCCCTGACCCTGACCCCGGAGCGGATCTTCGGCCTCCTGCTGCTGTTGTCCGGCAAGACCACCCTGAGGCGGATGCGCCGGCGCCCCCACGGACTCCTGCTGCCGCCCCACCAGCCGGGAAGCTTCCTCGGCCGGCGCCTGCATACGCCGGACGGCAAGGTCGATTTGGCGCCGCCGGTCCTGCTGCGGGCGGCGCGGGGCCTGGAAGCCCACTACGGCGAGGAGCTGTCCCTGCGCGGGAAGATCAAGCTGGTGAGCAAGCGGGAGCTCCTGACCCACAACAGCTACTTTCAGAACGGCCCCTCGTTCGTCCGGGGCCGCCGCGGGCAGAACTACCTGTCGATCAACCCGGAGGACGCTGCGCGGCTGGGCCTGGAGCAGGGCGGCACGGCGCTCGTGGCCACCAAGCGCGGCTCGATCCGCCTGACCGTGGAGATCACCGCGGACATGATGCCCGGGGCCGTGGCCGTACCCTTCGGCTGGGGTCAAGCCGACGCCGTCGGTCTCCGGGTGGCCCGCGCCGCCGGCGGCGCCAACGTCAACCTCCTGACCCCATCCGGCCCGGAGCACGTGGACCGGGTATCCGGGATGGCCCACCTGACCGGCATCCCGGTGGAGGTCCGCCCGGCATAGCGCCGTGCCTCGACACCTGCCTTGGACGCCCCGTCAAGCCTCAATCGGGCAGGGAAGCCAACAGCTCCGCCAGGGCCAGGTACCACTCCAGGAGGGTCCTGAAGCCGCGGGGCTTGTCCCGCCACAGGGGATCCAGGCCGATAGTGTCCACGTGGTCCAGGGACTCCAGAACCCCCATAAAGTTCCACACCCCCTTCTCGGGTACCCCGCCGCCGTAGGGCACGATCCGGTCGCGGGAGCCCAGGGTAGGGCCGTCCATCGAGCAGGTGTTCACCAGCCCGTCGTTCGGCCACCAGGAACGGTCGATCCGCACCCCGTGACCCTGCTCCGAGGCATAGGAGCCGAGAAAGCGCCCCAAAGCGGTCAGGTTGGGGTTCATGCCCCACCCCGGCACCTGAGTGCAGGAGATCGGGTCCCGGAAGGTCTCCTGTGTGGCCCAGGACAGGTAGTACACCTCCTCCTGGGCGTGGACCCAGCGGTTGAGCTCTCGGGCCCCCTCCGGGGAGGCGTCCCACAGGCAGGTATCCTCCAGGTGGTCCCACACCGGGCTCTCCGCCACGGCCCGCCGATACTCGCGGTACGAGAGTCCCGGGCGGCGCTCGAGTCCCCACTGGTCGAGGCGAAAGTCGTACACGACCTCCTCCGAGGTCCCAACGGCGGCGAGCAGGAAGCTCATCACCGTTTCCAGGGACGAGCCCTCCAAATCGAAGCGGACCGTGGCCGTGGTGCCGTCGTGGGGGGTGGAGATGGTAGTCACGCTCGCGACCCAGTTGTGGCCCCCCTCGAACAGGGGCGAGAGGTCGCCGGACTCGCCGGGCGCGGCGCGTTCCTCCGGCGACCCCTCGGCCAGGAGCTGGACCAGCACCCGGGCGGTCTGTCCGCCCAGGCTGTGCCCCACCAGGTGCACCCGGCGGACCCGGCCCGTGTCCGGATCGCGGCTCCCCCACTCCGGGAAGAGCCCCGGATAGGTGCGCCCGTAGCGGGCGTGGCCGTGCCGCCGGGAGTGGGCCTCCCCGTAGTCGACCCGCCCCCCGGCCAAGCAGGCGTACAGCTCACACGCCCTGTCCCAGTTGCTCGAGACCGGACCCACTGCAGCGGTCAGTACCGCATGGCCCCGCTCCACCAGCTCCTGCTGCAGGTCCACCCGGCCGCCCCAATAGCGGTATCCCCAAAGCGCCTCCCGCCCGAAGCCGTACGCCCCGTGGACCAGCACCAGGGGATGATCGTTCACCCGCGGCCCCGCGCCCACGGCACTCGGCTGGGGACCGGCAGTCGTCCTGGGTTGCGCGGGCGGGGAAGCGGCGCATGAGATCACGAGAGTCACGGCGGCGACAGAAGCGGCGCGAGCCAGGCGCCGCCAGGGCCGGACGCTGCCTGCACGGCTCACGAGGGTTCCTTTCCCTACCATTGATACCGCATCTCACCCGATGCCGCAAACGCCCCCGCACGGGGGCCCTTGATTCCGGCCACCGCGGACCGTACCATTGAACATGGAACATGGAAGGGAACCCGAAAAGAGCCATGCTGCCCAAACAGCTGCGCAAGATCACCGACACTCTCTGGGAGATTCCTCGATCGTTCAAACCCGGGATGCTGGTTCCCGCCCGGATCTACGCCTCCCGGTCCCTGCTGGAAGGCATGGACGAAGCCGTGTTCGAGCAGACCAGCAACGTAGCCACCCTCCCGGGGATCGTGGGCTACTCCTACTGCATGCCCGACGGGCACAGCGGTTACGGGTTCCCCATCGGTGGGCTGGCGGCCTTCGACACGGAAACCGGGATCATCTCGCCCGGCGGAATCGGCTTCGACATCAACTGCGGCATGCGGCTGGTGGCGACTTCCCTGAGCTTCGACGAGGTCCAGCCGCGCCTCACCGAGCTGGTGGACCGCCTGTTCGCCGCCGTCCCGGCGGGGGTCGGCCGCAAGGGGTTCCTCACCCTCAAGCCTTCGGAGCTGCGCACCCTGAGCGAACAGGGCATGCGCTGGTGCCTGAAGAAGGGCTACGCCCTGCCGGAAGACCTGGAGCGCACGGAGGAAGGCGGCTACGCCCCCGGGGCGGACGCCTCCAAGGTCAGCCAGCGGGCCGTGGAGCGCGGCCTCCAGCAGATCGGCACCCTGGGCTCCGGGAACCACTACCTGGAGATCCAGGTAGCCCGGGAAGAAAACCTCTTCGACCGACAGCTCGCCGCTGTCCTGGGAATCCGCATCCCGAACCAGGTCATGGTGATGTTCCACTGCGGCAGCCGGGGCTTCGGGCACCAGATCGCCTCGGACTACCTCAAGCTGTTTCTGCAGGTCACGCAGTCCAAGTACGGAATCCAGGTGCGGGATCGCGAGCTGGCCTGTGCGCCCTTCGGCTCCCCGGAAGGTCAGGACTACTTCAAGGCCATGAACTGCGCCATCAACATGTCCTTCGTGAACCGTCAGATGATCCTCCACCGGATCCGGGAGGTCTTCTCGGAAGTCTTTGGACGTGATCCGATGGAGCTGGGGATGCACCAGGTCTACGACGTCACCCACAACACCGCACGAATCGAGCGCCACCAGGTCGACGGCTCCTGGCGGCGGCTGCTCGTGCACCGCAAAGGGGCCACCCGCGCCTTCCCCCCGGGCATGCCCGGACTGCCGGAGGTGTACCGGGAGAGCGGCCAGCCGGTAATCATCGGCGGGAGCATGGAGACCGGATCCTATCTGTTGGTGGGAGCCGAAGGCGGTCGGGAGGCCTTCTTCACCACCGCCCACGGCAGCGGACGCACCATGGGCCGCCGTCAGGCCAAGAAGCTGTTCCGGGGGCAGCAGCTCGCTGAACAGATGCGGGAGCGGGGCATCTACGTCCGGAGCGCCTCGTACTCCGGCCTGGCGGAGGAGGCAGCGGCGGCCTACAAGAGCATCGACGAGGTGGCCGAAGCCACCGAGGCTGCAGGGCTGAGCCGCCGGGTGGCGCGCCTGGTGCCCGTGGGAAACGTCAAAGGGTAGCCCGCCGGGGTCGGCCGCGCATGCCTTTCGACTACCTGGAGGACCTGAGCGCCGCGGACGTGGCCTTCCGCGCCGAGGGGGGGACTCTCGCGGAGCTGTTCGCGGCTGCCTGGGAGGCCACCCTGGGAGTCATGATCGACCTGACCGCCGCTTCCGGCGACACGCTTGCGCCGCCCGCGGTCCTGCGGCGTCGGGCGCGCCGAAGGATCCGGCTGCAGGAGCCGGAACCCGACCGGCTTCTGCACGCCTTCCTGGAGGAGCAGCTGTATTTCAAGGACGCCGAGGGCCTCCTGCTCCGCCTGATGTCCTGCCGGGTGGAGCGGCGCGGCGGGGGACGCGGCACGCAGGGGGCGGAGCACTGGAGGGTGCGCGCGGTCGCTGCCGGCGAACGCGCAGACCCGACGCGCCACCGCCTGGGCACCGACGTCAAGGCGGTGACCTGGCACCGCTTCACCCTGCGCCGGGAGGGCGAAACCTGGCGAGCCACGGTGATACTGGACGTCTAACCGATTTGTGCGTATAGACTGGTAGCCGGGCGGCCGGCAACGGCACACAGGATACAGAGGAGAAGGAGGAGGCAGCATGAAGCACAGACCATTCGGCAAGACCGGGCTCGAGGTTTCGGAGATCGGTTTCGGGGCGTGGGCCATCGGCGGCTCCTGGGGCAGCCAGCGGGACGAGGATTCCATCAAGGCGCTGCACCGGGCCCTGGACCTGGGGGTGAACTTCATCGACACGGCGGCAGGCTACGGCGACGGGCGCAGCGAGCGCATCGTCGGCAAGGTGCTCCGGGAGCGGGGTGAGCAGGGGCGGGTCGTCGTGACCACCAAGACCCCGCCGGCCTCCGGGCCGTGGCCGCCTTCGCCCTACTGCCGCTGGCAGGACCGTTACTCGGAGGAGTATCTGCGGGCGAACGTGGAGGAACGGCTTCGCAACCTCGGGACCGAAACCCTCGACGTGCTCCTGCTGCATACCTGGACCCGCGCCTGGAACCGGGACCCTCAGCCCCTGGAGATACTGAGCAAGCTCAAGAAGGAGGGCAAGCTTCGCTTCTTCGGCGTCTCGACGCCGGAGCACGACCAAAACGCCCTGGTGCAGCTCATGCGCGACGGACGGCTGGACGCGGTGGAGGTGATCTACAACATCTTCGAGCAGGAGCCGGCAGCGGAGTTCCTGCCCGAGGCGGCGGAGAAGGGGGTGGGAGTCATCGCCCGCATGCCCTTCGACGAAAGCGCCCTGACCGGCAAGCTGACCGAGAGCACCCGCTTCGAGGAAGGGGACTTTCGCAACAACTACTTCATGGGGGACCGCCTGAGCCGCACGGTCCGGGAAGTGCGGAAGGTCGCCGCCGACCTGGAGGGCAGCGGCTACACCCTCCCGCAGGCGGCCATCAGGTTCGTGCTTGCCCACCGGGCGGTCAGCCTGACCATCCCGGGGATGCGCAACCTGCAGCAGGTCGAGGCCAACGTAGGGGTCTCCGAGCTCCCGGACATGCCGGAAGACCTGCAGCGCCGCCTGCGCGCTCACAACTGGAGGCGCGCCTTCTGGTACGAGGGAAGGTAGCCGGCCCTTCCGCTAGTAACCGCTGTCGCGGCCGCCCGGGCCCCAGGGAATTCGCGCGCCGATCCTGGCCGCAAGACCGTCCATGAGGGGATCGTCGTGATACAGCAGCGGGGCCTGCACGGCCTTGATCACCGTCCCCTGGCGGACAAAGCGTAGCGCCTTGTGATGATCCGACGTCACCTCGCGCCTGAAGCTCTCCCCGATGTCCGAAAGCCGCGTGCGGCCGTTGCAGGTGCAGATGTAGGTCCTCTCCGGGGTTTCGACACGTATGTAGAACGCCGTACCCCGAACTCCAGCCACGGCTGTCGGGGTCTGAAGCCTGAAGGCTCCCCCCGAAGCACTGAGGCGCTGCAGCTTGTAGAACACCGCGGCCAGAGCGCCCTTCTGGAGGTCGATCAGGCCGCGCCCCTCCTCGATCTCGATGCGGGCGGTACTCAGGGGTTCGATGCGGAAGATGTTCTTGCCGGCGAACACTACCTCGCAGATGGACCCTTCGGCGGTCTGAATGACCGCTCCAAGCGGCACCTCCTGGCCGATCTCGGCTCTGCCGCGGTTCAGGAGGACATCACCCTCCACGTACTCGATCACGCCCCGGGGGTTCACAGCCCCGGGTTCCCCTGCTCCCCCTGCGAATCCGCCGACAACGCCAGCCAGCGCGAGCACCGTGCACAGGATCGCTGTCCGGCTCTCTGGCCTCGGCATGGGGCTTGCTCCTTTCGCCGTCGATCATAGCAGTGGCTGCGGCCCCAAGCAAGGCCCCGCTCGACGGCGGGCCCGACGACCGCAGACGGACGGAGGGCTGCCAGGTCGGCCGACCCGCCGACGGGCGTGCGGAGCGAGGCGTCCCGCCGGATCGGCAGCCCTGGCCGGCGAAATCGCCTCACGGCTTCTGTGAGTCCTTTGACACCTGACCGTTTTCCCGATAACAATGCACGAGGGACGAGGAGGAACGGCGGTGGCACAGATGATTAGCGTGCGTCCGGTGAGCGGGGCCCGTGAGCTGGGAAGGTTCATCAAGTTCCCCTGGAAGATCTACCGCGGAGACCCCAACTGGGTGCCGCCGTTGCTCATAGAACAGAAGGCGCTGCTCGACACCAAGAAAAACCCCTTCTTCGAGCACGCCGAGATCCAGCACTACCTGGCCTGGAAGGGCCGAGAGCCCGTGGGCCGCATCTCCGCCATCCTGGATCACCACTACAACGAGTTCCACGACGAGCGGGCCGGGTTCTTCGGTTTCTTCGAGTCGATCGATGACCCGGAAGTCTCCCGAAGTCTGCTGTCGACAGCGGAGAGCTGGGTGCGGGAAAAGGGCATGAACCAGCTCATGGGCCCCACCAATCCCGGAACCAACAACGTGCTCGCCCTCCTGGTGGACGGTTTCGACCGCCCTCCGGTCATCCAGATGCCCTACAACCCCCGCTACTACCTGGACCTGTTCGCCGATGCCGGTCTGGAGAAGGCGCGGGACCTGTATGCGTACTGGATGGAGGACATCACCCCCGTGTCGGACAAGGTCAAGCGGGTCGCCGAGCTGGTCCGAAAGCGCAAGGCGGTCACGGTCCGGTCGATCGTGATGAAGGAGATGAAGCAGGAGATCCAGCTCATCAAGGAGGTCTACAACGACGCCTGGGAGAAGAACTGGGGCTTCGTGCCCTGGACCGACGCGGAGATCCAGGCCGTCGGGCAGGACCTCAAGATGGTCGTGGATCCCGAGCTGGTGATGCTCGCCTACGTGGACGGCGAGCTGGCCGGTTTTTCGCTGGCCCTGCCGGACATCAACCAGGCCCTGAGAAGGATGAACGGCCGGCTCTTCCCCCTGGGGCTGTTCAAGCTCCTGATCTACTCGAAAAAGATCAACCAGATCCGGGTCCTGGCCTTGGGGGTCAAGAAGAAGTTCCAGAACATGGGTCTGGATGCGGTGTTCTACTACGAGACCTACACCCGCGGCACCGCCCACGGCTTCCATGCCGGCGAGTTCTCCTGGATCCTCGAGAACAACGCGCCTATGCGCAATGCCATGGAGAACTGGGGCGCCCGCATCTACAAGACCTACCGCATGTACCGCAAAGCCCTGCAAGGCTGAACGCCGGGGCGGCCGGCACGACAGGCGGCCGGCCCGCGCGAGAGGTTTTCCCGCTTCTACTCCAGCCCGTACTGCTTGATCTTATTCAGGAGGGTGCGCCGGCTGATGCCCAGCTCTTCCGCCGCCCGCGTGCGGTTGCCCTGCCAGCGGTGCAAGGCCGCGCTCACCGCGTCGCGTTCCAGGCCCGCCAGGGTCGTGGGCGCCGCCGACCGGTTCGGCGGTCGGTGGGTCTGCCGCTGGGCCTCGGGTCCCAGGGCCAGGTCCGCTGCCCGCAGGTCCTCGCCTTCGGCGAAGATCATGGCCCGCTCCAGCAGGTTCTCCAGCTCTCGCACGTTGCCCGGAAAGGAGTAGCGCCTTAAGCTCTCCAGCGCCTCCAGTTCCACGCCCCGGATGCTCATCCCCAGCTTGTGGTTCAGCTTGCGGATCAGCTCCCCTGCCAGGAGGGGCAGGTCGTCCAGGCGCTCCCGCAGCGGCGGGATGTGCAGGTGGATCACGTTCAGGCGGTAGTAGAGGTCCTTCCGGAAACCGCCGGTCTCTACCAGGCGCTCCAGATCCCGGTTGGTGGCCGCCACGATCCGCGCGTCGACCGGGATCGACTGGGTCCCCCCGAGGCGCTGGATCCGCCGTTCCTGCAGGACCCGCAGCAGCTTGACCTGCAGCTGAGGGGCCATCTCCCCGATCTCGTCGAGAAACATGGTGCCGCCGGAGGCCACCTCGAACAGGCCGTTCTTGCGCCTGTCGGCGCCGGTGAACGCCCCGCGCTCGTACCCGAACAGCTCGCTCTCCAGAAGCGTGTCCGGAATCCCGGCCACGTTGACCGCCACGAAGGGAGCATCCCGGCGGGGCGAACGGGCGTGGACCAGGCGGGCGACGACCTCCTTGCCCGTGCCGCTTTCCCCGGTGATGAGCACCGTTGCGGGTGTGCCGGCAACCTTCTCGATCGCGCGCCCGATCTCCTGCATGACCGGGCTGTCCCCCAGGGCCGGCCCCTCCGCAGAGTCCTCTCGGGCCTCCAGCTGCAGCCGGTCGCGCAGGCTCTGGGCCTCGATGATCTTCTTGAGCCGAACGACCAGTTCCTCCGGGTCGAACGGCTTGACCACGTAGTCCTGCGCGCCAAGCTTCATGGCCTCCACCGCGTCCTGCACCTCTCCGTAGGCGGAGATCATGATCACGGGCAGGCGCGGACCTTCCTCGCGAATCCAGCGCAGGAGCTCCAGGCCGTCCATGGCGGGCATCCGCAGGTCGATGATGCCGGCGGCAAACACCTGCTCCTCCAGCAGGCGCTTGGCGGCCAACCCGTTTTCCACGCACACCGACTCGACGCCCTCGAGGCCGAGGTAACGGGCGATGGAATCGCGGATGTTCCTCTCGTCATCGGCCACCAGCACCTTCACCTTGCCTGCCTCCTCAGGACGACCCGTGCCTCGGTCCCGCCGTCCCTGCGGCCCTCCAGGACGAGCCTGCCACCGGCGGCCTCCACGAACCGGCGGGCGATCGCCAGGCCTACTCCAGACCCCTGCACCTTGCTCGTGAAGAAGGGATCGAAGACCTTGGAGCGGATCGCCTCCGGGATGCCGGGGCCTCGGTCGAGGACCTTCACGATCACGTCGGGGCCCTTCGCCTCCACTGCGATCTCCACAGTCTCATCGCTCCCGGCTTCCAGGGCGTTGTTGACCAGGTTCTCGACCACGGAGCGCAGCCTCTGCGGATCGAACATCGTACGCAGGTCGCGTTCCCCGGAAGGGGCGTACTGAATTCTGCGGTCGTAGCGCAGGACGAGCGCCCGGACAAAGCGGTCCAGATCGATCGACTCCACCCGCCCCACCGGGTCTCGAAGGAAATCGCCGATCCGATCTGTCAGAAGGGCCAGCCGGCGAGTTTCCTCCTCGATCACATGCAGCTCTTCCTGCCGTTCCTGCGGGAGAGTCTTCTTCAGCACCCCCGTCTGGATCCGGATCGCGCTCAAGGGATTCTTGATTTCGTGAGTCAAGGTCCGGCTGGCTTCCCCGAGCCGCGCCAGTTGTTCCCGGGATGCCAGCTCACGCCGGATGCTCTGGTTGTTCCTGTACAGCACCGCCACCAGGACCATGGCTCCCAGGGTGGCGAGCGGGAGGAAGATCTGGGCGAGCACAAGGGCCCTCTGTCGCGCGTAGAAAGCCTCCGCCGAGAGCTCGAGGAACAGTAGCCGTGGTGCGCCGGGGCGGGCGCGGTCCGCCATGCCGCGGCGGGGTCGCATCTCCATGTGCGGCGCTGGCGTTCCCATGTGCGGGGCTGGCGTTCCCATGTGCGGGGCTGGCGTTCCCATGTGCGGCGCTGGCGTTCCCATGTGCGGGGCTGGCATCCCCAGGATCCGAATGAGCGTGAGGGTACGGCGTTCCCGATCGTGTCGAAAGTGGGGCGCAGGGAGCATGCCTTCGCCGAGGGTTCCGGGGGGGGCGTCCAGCGTCGAAGGAGCACTCCCGGTCCGCATCAGGGCCGCGCCGTCACCGGAGTACACCGCGAAGCCCACGAGGCTGTTCTCCGGGAGCAGCTCTTCGGGGTTTTCCCCGTCGCGGACTGCCTCCAGCAATACGCCGGCCACCCGCTCCGTTTGGTACTCGGCCAGCAGGAGGTTGCGCCGGCGCTCACCGGAGAGCAGGAACACGGACAGCGCGGTCACGGCCACGAACAGCGCCAGCAGGATCCCGAAGAACACCGGGCTGTCCCGGCCGACCGCGCTGCTTGCCCTGTGTCGACGATCTCTCATTTCCCCAGGCTCTCCCGGATTGTAGCGCCAACCGCTCAAAGGGGAAAGGCCGGCGGGACACGCCGGCCTTTCCAGAAGTATGATGAAGGGGAAGGGACTGCGCTACCTACCCTGTCGGCCCTGCGGACCTGGAGCCCTCCGCGGCCACCAGGGGCCCTCTCCCCAACCAGGCCCCCATGCGTCCGGACCGCAGGGCCCCATGCCGTACGGAGCGCCGCGCATCCCCATTCGCCCTCGTCCCCGAGGCGCCCAGCGGGGTCCGCCCATCGGCCCGCGTGCGTACCGTTCCAGGTCGTACTCCTTGCCGTCGATCACGGCCCGGGTCACCCAGAGGTGGACCTCTTCTCCTTCCGCGCCTTCCTGATCCTCGAACCTGGGCAAGCCTGTCACGGTGTAGCCGACCACGGTCACCGTCTGGCCTTCCTTGAGCTCAGCCTCGTACAGATAGTGCCGCGGGACCAGGAGCTCGTACTCCTTGCCCTCGCTGATCAGCTCCGGGTGGATCCGGTTGTCGAAGTACAGCCGGCCGGTCACGGTCACGCTCTCCTCGGAGAAACTGGGTGCCGGGCGCTCGTCGTAGCCTCGCCCCTGCCAGGGCTCCGGCGCTTCGGCGGGAGGCGCCGGCTCCTCGGACTGCCCGCCCGCGAACACCGCCGTGGCCAGCCCCCCGAGCAGGACCGGGATCAGAACAAGACTCAGAAGCACTCTCTTCTTCATCGATAACCTCCTCGATCGGTATTGCTTCACACCCAGTAATGCAGATTCCGTGCCAAGACTGGTGCGACGAGGCCCCAAAATGCCGCTCCAGCTCGGTTCGGCAGGCCCCTCGAGCGACCCCGTGAATGCTTCTCCTGTGCAGTTTTTTCCCTGCGGCGCGGGAGTGAGAAGATTCTTCCCACCACGCCACCCCGAACACCTCAGCGCCGGGAGGCAGATTCGCGCAGGGGTGCGGGTGCGACCGGGAACCGAAGCCGCAGGGCCCTGAGCCCGTTGCCGATCACCAGCAGGCTGGCCCCCATGTCCGCCAGCACGGCCATCCAGAGGGTGGTCAGGCCGAAAGGGGTCAGGGCCACGAACACCGCTTTTAGGGCCAGGGCGAACCAGATGTTCTGCCGGACGATGCGCAGTACCTTCCTGCTCAGGCACACGGCCAAGGCAAGACGGCTGAGATCGTCGGTCATGAGGGCCACGTCCGCCGTCTCCAGGGCCGCGTCACTGCCGGCCGCGCCCAAGGCGACCCCGACCGTGGCTACGGCGAGCGCGGGGGCGTCGTTGACTCCGTCCCCGACCATCGCAGCGGACCCGTGCTCGCGCACCAGCTCCTGCACCGCCGCTACCTTGTCGGCCGGCAGCAGCTCCGCCCGATACTCCTTCAGGCCCGCCTCGGCCGCGACCGCCCGCGCCGTGGTGCGATTGTCCCCGGTGAGCATGACCGTTCGCCGGATTCCGAGATCATGGAGCTCCCGAACCGCCGCTGCGGCTTCCGGGCGAAGCCGGTCGGCCACAGCCAGGACCCCCACCGGCTGACCTTCACGGCCCACGATCACCACCGTGCTCCCCTCGGCCTCCAGGGACTCCAGGAGCTCTTCGAGGGCCGGCGAGCACCATCCCCGCTCCTCGAACAGCCGGTGGTTGCCGACGAAGTAACGCAGTCCGTTCACCAGGGCGGTGGCGCCTCGTCCCGGGAGGGCGGTAAACTCCGCCGGATGCGGATAGGGTATCGACCGTATGCGGGCGCACGCCTCCACCGCCCGCGCCAACGGGTGCTCCGACCGGGACTCGACGGAGGCCGCGATCGCCAGGACCTCGGCCTCGGTGCGCTCCTCGAGAGCGACCACCCGCACCACCTCGGGGCGCCCGGAGGTCAACGTCCCAGTCTTGTCGAAGGCGTAAGCCCGTATGGTTCCCAGAGCCTCGAGATACACGCCCCCCTTGACCAGGACGCCATCCCGGGCGGCCCGGGCCAGCCCGCTCACGATCGTGACCGGGGTGGAGATCACCAGGGCGCACGGACAGGCAACCACCAGGAGCACAAGGCCGCGGTACAGCCAGGGTGCCCATCTCTGCGCGACCGTGGCGCTTTCGGCCACGGCCCCCGGGCCGGAGCCCCCCGCAGCCAGGAGGCCTACGGCCAGCGGCGGCAGCACGGCCAGGAGGAAGGCGGCTGCGACCACGGCCGGGGTGTACCACCGGGCAAAGCGGTCCACGAAGCTCTGAGAGGGTGCCTTGCGGGTCTGGGCTTCCTCCACGCTGTGCACGATCCGCGCCAGGGTCGTATCCTTGGAGCGGCGGGTCACCCTGGCCTCGAGGTAGCCCTCCCCGTTGATCGTTCCGCCGAACACCTCGTCCCCGGGCCCCTTCTCCACGGGCAGAGACTCCCCGGTGATCGGGGCCTGGTTGACCGAAGAGGCTCCGACGGTCACCGTGCCGTCCAGCGGGATCCGCTCGCCGGGGCGCACGAGCAGGGTTTCCCCGACCGCGACCTCCTCCACGGGAACCACGACCTCGGAGTCGCCGCCTTGAGCCCGCCGCACCCGGGCGGTGGGCGGCGACAGCTCCATCAGGTTGCGGATCGAACGGCGGGCCCGCTCCATGCTGTAGGACTCGAGGAGGTTCGCCACGGAGAACAGGAAGATCACGGTCGCGCCCTCCAGCCACTCCCCGATGACAGCCGCTCCGATCACAGCCAGGGTCATCAGGACGTTGATGTCCAAACTCCTGGCACGCAGGGCGAAGTATGCCTTGCGCACGACCGCCCATCCCCCGCTGCCCATGGCGGCCAGGTACGCGGCCGTGCTCGCCCACGGGGGCGCCCCCAGCAAGCCGAGAAGCACTGCCGCAACGATGAGCGCCCCCGCCCCCGCGGTCAGGAGCAGGCGCAGCCGGCGCGGCCCCCGGGCGGGGCCCGGCTCCCGCCGCTGTCCTTCCCGCAGGGGGGTCATGCGGACTTCCTGCAGGGCTCGCTCGATCGCCTGCTCGGAGATGCGGTGCGTCACGGTGAGCCTCTGAGAGACCAGGTTGAACTCCAGGTCTTCCACCCCCTCCAGGGCGCCCACGGCCTTGCGGATCAGGGCGATCTCCTCGTCGCAGTCCATCTCCGGAATCACGTACACCGAGGTGTGATGATGCTCCCGGCTCCCGCCCTCGAGGCCGTAGCCCAGGCGCTCCACCTCCCGCTCGATCTCTTCGAGACGGATCCGGGAGGCGTCGTACTCGACCTGCAGGGTGCCGCCGGGGAAGTCCACCGAGGCTTCGAGCATCCCCTCCTTGCGCGACAGCAGGCGCTCGATGGTGGGAGCGCAGTCGGCGCAGTCCAGGCCCTGGAGCCTGAGCACCTGGTGATGAAAGCGCTCCTGCAGCTCCCGGCCGATTCGAGCCGCCTCCGCCCGCAGGTGCTCCTCCGGGAGGCGCTCCGCGTCGAAGCGTACCGTCACGACCCCGCTCCCCGGGGCGTGGTCCGCGTGCTGAACACCCTCCAGGCGGGTGATCTCGTCCTCGAGGCGGCTCACACAGCGGCGACAGTCGCCGCCGTCACGGAACAGGGATGTAAGGGCCAGCTCGACCTCCACCATTTGCCTCCAGGAGGGTAGAATTTACTCAAGCCCCGGCGGAGGGGTCAAACCGGGGGCGTGAACCCGGAGCCTGCCCCGAAGGTGGAGCGGATGGCGCGTCCTCGCGCTGCGCGTCTGCGCGCCGGGCTGCGCGTCTGCGCGCCGGGCTGTGCGTCTGCGCGCCGGGCTGCGCGTCCTCGCGCCGGGCTGCGCGTCCTCGCGCCGGGCTGCGCGCAGCCATGCGAACACGGGAATGCGGGCACTGGCATCGTGCCCGAGTCTGCGCTACCATCGAGGGTACCCATGGAGAGGACCGAATCCCTCGCGGGAATCCAGGCGCCCAGCCTGGCGGAGATCCGCCGGGCCGCAGGGCGCATCGCCCCCCACGCGCACCGCACCCCTGTGCTCACCTGCCGGAGTCTGGACGAGTTGGTCGGGGCCCGGCTGTACTTCAAGTGCGAGAACTTCCAGAAGGTGGGGGCGTTCAAGTTCCGGGGGGCCTGCAACGCGGTTCTCTCCCTCGGGGAAGAGGAGGCCCGTCGGGGGGTGGCCACCCATTCCTCGGGGAACCACGCCCAGGCCCTGGCCCTGGCCGCCCGCTTGAGGGGGATCCCGGCCCACATCGTCATGCCCAGGAATTCCCCCCGGGTCAAGGTCGCCGCGGTGCAGGGATACGGCGCGCGGATCCTCTTCTGCCCACCCACCCAGGCGGACAGGGAACGCACCCTGGAGGCGGTGGTACGGGAAACCGGCGCAGCCTTTGTCCACCCCTACGACGACCTGCGAGTCATCGCCGGTCAGGCCACCTGTGCCCTGGAGCTCCTGGAGGAGGTCCCCGGGCTGGAGCTGGTGCTGGCCCCAGTCGGCGGAGGCGGCCTCGTGAGCGGCACCGCGCTCAGCTGCCGCTATCTCGCCCCGGCCGTTCGCGTGCTCGCCGCCGAGCCGAAGGGGGCGGACGACGCCTTCCGCTCCCTGCGGGATGGCCGCATCCACCCGTCCGTGAACCCCCGGACCGTGGCCGACGGGCTGCGCACCTCCCTGGGCTCCCTCACCTTCCCGATCATCCGGGAAACGGTGAGCGCCGTGCTCACCGTCGAGGAGGAGAGCATCCTTCGAGCGATGCGCCTGATCTGGGAGCGCATGAAGATCATCGTGGAGCCCTCGGCGGCAGTCCCGCTGGGGGCCCTGCTGGAGTGGCAGCACGCCGGATCCCAATCGATCGGTGGGCGGCTGAGCCCGGACTCACGGATCGGGATCATTCTGTCCGGGGGGAACCTGGATCTGGACCGCCTGCCCTGGTCGGGGTAGAAGACCGCGGAGTTGCGGTTCCGGGATGGCGTTGGGTGTACAGCCGGCGGGCAACCGGGCCGCAGGCGACAGCCGGGCCGCAAGCGGCAGCCGTGCCGACGGGGTTCGTCCGGCTCGAGCTTATCCCCAGGCGCCCAGGAACTCCGCCACGCAGGCCCCGATGGCCTCCACGGCGTACCCGCCTTCCTGCACGACCAGGGTCGGCAGGCCCAGGGCCCTGACCGCCTCCCCGAGGCGCCCGAATCCCGACACGCTCATGCCCATGCCGCCGACCGGGTCCTGGCTCAGGATGTCCGTGCCCAGGGAGACCACGAGGTAGGCCGGGGCGAACGACCCCACGCCCTCCAGGGCTTCCGCCAGGGTTTCCCGGTACGCGCTTTCGCCGCAGCGCCCCGGAAGCGGGAAGTTCAGGTTGGCTCCTTCCCCCGGCCCTTCTCCTCGCTCGTCCCGGTAGCCGCTGAAGTACGGGTACGCCTCGTTCGGGTCGGCATGCAGCGAGACGTACAGGACCTCGGCATCCCGGTAGAAGATCTCCTGGGTGCCGTTGCCGTGGTGGAAGTCCAGGTCCAGCACCGCCACGCGTGTCCCGCCGCGGCCGCCGCCGGGACCACGCCTGGGGGCGCTCGGGCCGCCGGGTTGCCCCCTCCCACGCCTGGGGGCGCTCGGGCCGCCGCTCAGACGCCGCGCCGCCAGGGCGGCGTTGTTCAGGTAGCAGTAGCCGCCGAAAAAGCCGCGCCCCGCGTGGTGCCCCGGCGGCCGGCACAGGGCATACGCGGCCCTCTCCCCGGCTGCAAGCAGGTCCGCCCCGGTCAGGGCGCAGCCGGCCGCGGCCCGGGCCGCCCGCCAGGTCCCGGGCTGCAGCGGGGTCTGAGGATCGAAGCAGTACAGCCCGAAACGCGCGGCCAGACTGCGGGGCCTGGTGGCGATCTGCCAGCCCCGGAGAGCGAAGGCATCCGCAGCCGCCTCCTCCCAACCGGGGCTGCCGCCGCCCTCCGGGCTGGGGCTACGCCCCGGCACCGGGCCCCGGGCGCAGAACTCCTCCAAAAATCCGAGAAGCTCCGCCGTGTGCGCGGCCCCGAGCTCCTCCGGGAGGGGAGGCCGCGGTGCCACCACCGGCCCGAAGCCGCCTGCACGCAGGGCCGCCAGGATCATCTCCGCCCGGGCGGGCACCTCCGGGTGCGGACCCAGGGTCGCGGTCTCCCCATCGAACTCCCGCTGCGGGCTGTGCAGAACGTGGACGTCGCCGTGCACGATCTTCATGGGGAAACCTCCTCGGCCGGCTTGAGGAAGGAACGGCTCACCCCGCAAGGCTGACCGCCGGGGTGGCTGAGGGCGCGGCTGGTCAACCGCTCGGCCCTCTGCTATCATGAGCCTACTATGAATCTACAGGAAGATCGATACGCCCGCTTCAAGCTGGTGCAGGAGATGATGGAGACCCCTTCGGTGGTGGCGCGTTTCGATCCCGCCGGGGTCACCCCCTTCCTGGAGGCTGCCAGGGCCCGCGGCGGTCTGTTCCTGACCGGCGAGGGCTCCAGCCGGCTGTTTCCCGCCAAGAGCGCCATCGCTGCCGGCCTGCGTCGGGGTTTGCCCATCCCCGTGCTGAGCGAGACCTGCACCCAGGCCCTGGAGTACGAGCTGACACGCTTTGCGGTCTTCGCGGCCTCCAACTCCGGCAAGACCCGGGAGGTCGTGCGCCTGTTCCGCAAACTCGGCGATCAAAGCCACGAGGCCCGCTTCGCCCTGACCGTCTTCCCGGATTCCCCGCTGGCTGGACTGGCCACCGAGAAGCTGATCCTGGGCTGCGGCCCCGAGAGCGCGGTGGCCGCCACCAAGAGCGTGGTCGAGCAGGCCCTGGTGTATGACGCCCTGCTGCGGGAGCTCGGGGGCGCACGCCTGCAGGGCACGAACGAGCTGGCACAGGCCATGCAGAGCGTGCTGACCGCGCCGGTCGGGCGCGAAATCGTCGAACCCCTGCTGGCGGCTCCCACGATCTACTTCGTCGGGCGAAACGACGGGGTCGCGGAAGAGCTGACCCTCAAGACCTACGAAATCACCCGCAAGAAGGCCCTGTTCCTGGAGGGGACCTTCGCGCTGCACGGCATCGAGGAGATCATGGACGCCCCGGAGGCCCTCGTCCTGGTCGAGCCCTTCCCGGAGGAAGAAGCCACCTTCCACCGCCGCTTCGTCCAGGAGTTGAAGCTGCCGGTGGTAGCGGTCGCCTCGCGCCCCACCGCTTTTCCCACCCTGCGCCTTCCCAGCTCGCTGGAACACGCCCCCTACCTGCAGCTGGCCGCCGGCTGGACCATCCTGGTGGAGATCGGCGTGGCCCTCGGGCTGGACCTGGACCACCCCCGGCGGGCCCGCAAGATCGGCAACGAGTACACCGGGGAGGGCGCATGAGCGGCGTGGAGGTCGGGCGCTTCGAGGATCTGTCCAAGGGCTTCCTGAGTGCCGAGCACCTGATCGACGGCCGGGACGAGAACGCCCTGCGCTTCGAGCAAAACCCCAGGAGCGATTACCGCCCCTTGACCTCCACGGAGATCGAGATCCTGGTCAAGAACAACAATACCGCGGAAGAGTGGGACCGCATCCTGGTGACCGACAGCTTCGATCCCACCCTGGTCAGGAGCTGCGAGTTCTGGGGGTTGGTGCGGCTCGGCGAGCTGGCCCCCCTGTACCTGGAGTACCACGAGCTGCGCCTCCCGGTGGGGCTGTCCAACAGCACGATCATCTGCTGCGACGTCGGTGACAACGTGGTGATCCGCAACGTCCACCACCTCTCCCACTACATCGTGGGCAGCCGCTCGATCCTGTTCAACCTGGACGAAGTCATCACGGTCAACCACGCCAAGTTCGGCAACGGCATCCTCAAGGACGGGGAACCCGAGGAGGTGCGGGTGTGGCTGGAGGTGGGCAACGAGAACGGCGGGCGGCGGATCCTGCCTTTCAACGGGATGCTCCCCGCCGACGCCTGGCTGTGGTCCCGCCGCCGGGACGACGGCGATCTCATGCGGCGCTTCGAGGAGATGACCGACCGGGTGGCGGACAACCGTCGCGGATACTACGGAGTGATCGGCGAGGGGTGCGTCATCAAGAACACCCGGATCATCAAGGACGTGGCGGTGGGCCCCGGCGCCTACATCAAAGGGGCCAACAAGCTCAAGAACCTGACCGTCAACTCCAGCCCGGAGGAGCCCACCCAGATCGGCGAGGGCGTGGAGCTGGTCAACGGCATCATCGGGCACGGCAACCGCATCTTCTACGGGGTCAAGGCGGTGCGCTTCCTCACCGGGCGCAACGTCCAGCTCAAGTACGGTGCCCGGCTGATCAACTCCTTCTTGGGGGCCAACTCCACTCTGTCGTGCTGCGAGATCCTGAACAACCTGATCTTTCCCTTCCACGAGCAGCACCACAACAACTCGTTTCTCACCTCCAGCACCGTGCTGGGGCAGGCCAACATCGCGGCGGCGGCCACCATCGGCTCCAACCACAACTCCCGCGCCCAGGATGGGGAGATCCTGGCGGGCCGCGGCTTCTGGCCCGGTCTGGCAACGAGCTTCAAGCACAGCTCCCGCTTCGCCTCCTACACCCTGGCGGTCAAGGGAGACTATCCCTGGGAGCTGGACATCCATCTCCCCTTCTCCCTGATCGCCCTGAGCCCGGCGGACGACACCCTGGAGGTCATGCCCGCCTACTGGTTCGAGCACAACATGTTCGCGGTGATCCGCAACACGTGGAAATACCGGACCCGGGACCTGCGCCGTGTCAAGGAGCAGCACGTGGAATACGATTACCTGGCCCCGGACACCGCCGAAGAGATGCTTGCGGCCATGGAGCTTCTCAAGATCGGGATCGACAACGCCCTGGGCCGGGAGCTCAGCGAACGCGACCTCGGCGCCGGAGGGGACGTGGAGGGATTCGAGCGGGGATTGGACGTGCGTCTGGACGGGCTGTGCGCCGGGCCCCCGGCGCGCATCCTGCACCCTTTGCGGGGCTACCGCTGGTACCGGACCATGCTGGCCTACTACGGGGCCCGAGAGCTCAAGGCCGCCCTGGAGGCCCACCTGCCCGGCGTCGGGTCCAGCGGCGTGGGTTCGAAGGACGACGCGGCGGACGCCCTGACGCGCCTGCGCCGGGATACCGGGACACCGAGCCGGCGCTGGGAAAATCTGGGCGGGCAGATCGTTCCGGAGGAAGAAGTCGAGCAGATTCTCGAGGCGGTCCGGGAACGCCGCATCGACAGCTGGGGCGAGCTCCACGAGGCCTACGACCAGGCCTGGGACCGTTACCCGGCCCAGCGCCGCAGCCATGGGCTGTTCTGCGCGCTCACGATCTACGGCCGGAGCCCGGAACGACTGGACCCAGCGCTCGCCGCCACGATCCTCAGAGACTCCCAGGCCACCGCCCGGGAGCTGTACCAGCGGGCCGTGGCTTCCCGGCGCAAGGACTTCGCCAACCCCTTCCGCAAGATCACCTTCCGCAGCGACGAAGAGATGACCGCCGTGCTGGGGACGGTGGAAGGGATCCCCTTCCTCAGCAGCTTGCGGGAGGAGACCGAGAGCTACTGCGCCGAGGTCGACCGCCTGCTGGCCGCGCTCGAATGAGACCATCGGAGCAAGCCATGAGCTCGAATCAGGAGATTCGCAACATCGCCGTAATCGGCACCGGCGGAGTGGGAGGCTACTACGGGGGGCGCATCGCCTGGCAGCTGGGTCGAGCGCCAGGCACGGGCCGCACCGTGAGCTTCCTGGCCCGGGGAGCCCACCTGGAGGCCATCCGCCGTGACGGACTGGCCCTGGCCACCGGCGGCGGCGAGGAGCTGTCGTGCCGGCCTACCCTGGCCACCGACCGCATCGACGGGCTGCCGACTCCCGATCTCTGCCTGCTGTGCATCAAGGGGTACGACCTGCCCGACGTGCTGCAGCAGCTGGCCCCGCGGCTCGGCCCGGATTCCGTGATCCTGCCGCTGCTCAACGGAGTGGACATCTACGACCGCGTCCGGGAGGCGGTCCCCGGCGCCGTCACCCTGCCGGCCTGCACCTACGTGAGCGTCAACCTGGAATCCCCGGGCCGGATCGTCCACCGCGGAAACGAGGGCCTGATCATCCTGGGTGCCGACCCGGCCCGTCCGGGCTACGACGGCGAGCCCGTCCGCCGGCTGCTGGAGGAAACGGGAATCCGCTTCCGCTGGAGCGAGGAGCCCTTCGCGGCCATCTGGGAAAAGTACCTGTTCATTGCCGCCCTTGGGCTCGTGACCGCGTGGACGGAGAACAGCATGGGCGAGGTGCTCGGGGCGCCGGCCCTGCGAGATACCGCGCAGGGAATCATGGACGAGATCCTGGCGCTGGCGCGGGCCCGGCGGGTCCCCCTCTCATCTTCGGCTGCCCGGGACGCCCTGGAAAAGGCCGCCGCCTTCCCCCCGGAAACGCGCACCTCCTATCAACGCGACGTGGAGGCCCGCCGCCGCACCGAGGGAGAGCTCTTCGGTGGGGCGATCCTCAGCCTGGGAAAGCGGCACGGCGTCCCGACCCCGGTCACAGAACGGGTCTATCGGGAGATCCAGGCGCGGCTGGGAGATAGCTGAGCGTTCCGGCGGCAGGGGCCGCAACAGCCGCTGCAAGAATATTGCATTTTGTTATCAATAATTGCTTGCGCCGCGGTTCCAACGGGAGTACCATGAGTCGCCCCTGCATCGCCAGTCGAGGCTTGCGAAAGTCGGGGTGGAATATCTACAACTCAAGGAGGTCCTCATGGACGCTGTGCTGATCATGGTGCTGGCGTTCGTTGGCTATCTCCTTGCCTACAGGCTGTACGGTCGGTTTGTGGGCAAGAAGATATTCGCGTTGAGCA
Source organism: Spirochaetales bacterium (assembly GCA_016930895.1). The sequence goes on from JAFGFV010000064.1 coordinate 25,069, forward strand.
ATGCCAACAAGACGCCGGCCGTGCAGATGGAGGACGGGCAGGATTACGTGCCCACCCGCAAGGGAATCATCTTCGGGCACCACTTCACCTCCATCGCCGGGACGGGGCCGATCGTCGGTCCGGCCATCGGGGTCATCTGGGGCTGGCTCCCCGCCCTGATCTGGGTGCTGGTGGGGACGATCGTGATGGGAGCGGTGCATGACTTCGGGTCCCTGGTCATGAGCCTGCGCAACCAGGGCAAGTCGATCTCGGAGATCACCTCCAAGTACGTGAACGCCCGCACCCGCACGATCTTC
>JAFGFV010000458.1 GCA_016930895.1 Spirochaetales bacterium
ACCACGCGGGCACCTACCCTCCAGGGCAGCTTCTGGTGCTGCTGGGGTCCGGCGTGCTGTTCGCCGCGCTCTTCCGCCTGACCTCCAACCTGCTCATCCTCTGGCCCTTGCTCTGGTCCGTGTCCTCCTCGATCGGGACTCGGATGGGGGGCATGCAGTTCTCCTGGAGCCAAGTCGCCGCCTGGTCGGTGATCCTGCTCTTCCAACTCGGATTCATCGGCTACACGTGGGGAAGGCGGCGGCGCGGGTGATGGCGCTTGGGACGGCGGGAGCGCATACCCTGACGCAGGACCTCGCGGGCATACGCCGCGCCCCGACGCCCGCAGCCGATGACCCTCAGTTCCAGCTCGCCCCCCCATCGGCCGAGCGCGCGAACTTCAGGTCGCCGTTGCTCTCGTCATGGTAGCTGATGTAGACGTTTCGCCCATCCGTGCCGTTCACGGCAATCGAGTTGTAGTGACCGACCTGCGCGATCGAATTGTCGACCACCGTAAGGGCCCAGCTGCCCGCAGTGCCGCCGGTAGTGGACTTGGCGAAACTCAAGGGGTCGGCAGGATTCGCGTTGCTCTTACCGCAGTAGCTCACAAACACGTTGCTTCCGCTGACTGCGATCGAGGTGTAGCCGAAATCCAAGTCGCTAGAGGCAAACAAGACCCCCCCGGGATCCACATCCACGATGCTCCAAGCGTCTCCGTAGCCGATCGTGGACTTGGCCAGGGAGATCCTGGCGTTGGAGCTGCCCTGGCTGACCCAGCTGAAATAGCTGATGTACACGGTCGAGCCGGCCACGGCAATGGAGCTCCAGTAGCCGTCGTCGGTTGTCGTGCTGCCTGTGACCAACTCTTGGAACACGTCGGCGAAGTGAGCATAGAGGTCCCGATCCGCCGTCGTATAGTGATAGTAGCTGATGTAGTAGTCCCCACCGTACTCGGCGACGGCCGTGTACTTCCCAATGTCCGTCGAGGTCGTGGCCGAGTCGTGCTTCTCGGTGATCGTCCACACCCAGCCGGGCCCCTGGAACCAGTACTTGGCCAGCTTGAGGGCCTTCTGATCCGCATCGTAGTAGCTGACGTAGATCGTGCCATCGCCGCCCACGTCGATCGAGCTGTAGCGGCCCACATCGCCGGCGTCGTCCACGGTCTCGATGTTCCAGCTCTCCCCCTCGTCCGGCGACTTGCCCAGCTTGAGGCTGGTGTTGGTGGCGTCGTAGTAGCTCACGTACAGGGTGTCGTCGTCGAGGCAGAGCGAGCAGTAACGCCCCACGTCCCCCGAATTGTCCACCTGGACGCTGCTCCAGTCGTAGCCACCGTTGCGGGAGGTGGCCAGCTTGAGCCGCGAGTTGTTGACGTCGTAGTAGGCGATGTACACGTTGGCTTCGTGGACGCCGATGGAGCTGTGCTCTCCGACGTCGCCGGTGGCGTCGATGGCCTTGTAGCCCTGGTACTTCCCGGCCACGGCGGACAGGGTGAAGCTGTAGGCCAATTCGTCTGGGTCGTCGTTGTCGATGGTCACGGTGACGCTCGGCGTCCCGGCCAGGTCAACCGGATCCAGCTCGATCGCGAACGTCGCAGAGCCCCCCGGCGGAATCGGCGAAGCCGGCTGCGAAGTCACCTCATACAGGGAGCCCACGCTCAGCCGCACAGCCGGGGCGCTCGTCAGCACCAAATCCTGCTGCCCGGTGTTCTCGATGGTGAACTCGAACTCCACCGGCCACTCCTGGTCCACGCTGCCCAGGCTCTGGTTCTTGCCCACCCAGATGTCCGTGGAGCCCCACTTGAGGTTGATCTCCGGCTGCTCCCCGGCCAGCTCCGCCTGGTAGTCGTCGATCAGCTCGTCAATCGTGTCCCGCAGGGGGTTCGTGCAGCTCAGCGCAGCCGCTGCCAGCGCCGCGAGCCCCAGAGCGGCCAGGGACAGCGCTCTCAGTCTTCCTCTTCCCATACGAGGGCCTCCTTGCGGATACTTGCGTCGGCGGCGCGCCCGGCGGACTCGTCGCCCGAGCCCAGGTAGGCGTACTGGTCGGCCAGCTCGGGATTCCGCTGCACGAGCTCGGCATACGTGCTCCTGGATTGGCGGTACTGCTCCAGCTCGTAATGAGCCCGGGACAGGCACAGCAGCACGCTCGGGTTGGCCGGCTCCTGCCGGTAGGCGCGCTCGTAACAGCTCAGCGCTCCCTGCCAGTCGCCTTCCATGTACCGGAGGTTCCCCAGGCCGACCCAGGCGGGGTAATAGTCCCTGTCCTTGACCGCCAACTCGAACTGAGCCCGGGCCTCCTCGATCTTCCCATACCTGGCATAGAGAATCCCCAAGCGGTTGCGCACCGCGGGATTGCCGCCGGTGCTCTCGATCTCCCGCTCCAGCTTCACCACCCGCGGCAGGATCTCGCGGTTGACAAAGCGGGTCACCTCCTCCAGATAGGCCTGCAGCACCGAATCGTCCCTAGGAAGCATGAGCTCCGAGCTGCCGCCCGGCAGCCCCACCGGCTCGTACATCGTCCAGGCTTCCCCAACGCGGAAGAGCTCTGCCTGTCCATCGGCGACGTGGCGCCGCCAGGAGGCCGCCCCGGACTTCCAGGCCCTGACGAACCCGCCCCGCCGCTCCGTGACCTCCACGGGCAGCCAGGCCTCGCCGTCCTGGTAGATCAGGTCGTCGGTCCCCATGAACTCCCGCTGAGACTCCGCGGGGGACATGCCGAGCGCAAACGCCATGAGGATGTGCCCCGGCACGGTGATGAAGGCGGTCTGCACAGCGATTGACTCCAGCAGGGCACAGTACAGGATCGACAGGTCGTCGCAGTCTCCCCCCCTGTACTCGAGGGTCTGCCGGGGGAACTGCAGGAAGTCGATCTGCTCCCGGGACCGGGAGAGCTCCGCGTAAGGAGTGCTCGGATCCACCACGTAGCTCAACCCGTACACCCCGAGGGCCTCATACAGGGCGATAGCCTGCAGCAGGCGGCTGTTGAGCGCCGCCCCGGCACGGCCCCGGACGATGCTCGAGACGCTCTTGGAGAAGCTGAGGATGGCCGGGTCCCGGGCCGTCACGAAGGCCGCGGCCTTGCGGGTGTCGTCCCAGGTCATGGCGTTTCGGTTGTGGAGGCGGAAGGTCTCGGTGCGGGAATCCTGATACAACGTGCCGTCCATCCGGTACAGAAGGCTGATCTCGCCGGTGACCTTGGTCCCCTCGGTGATCGTCAGCACGCTGTCCGTGAACAAAGCGTAGAGATCCACCACCCGGCTCTGCCCCGGCTCCAGGAGCAGGCTGGAGGAACACTCCTTGGGTGCATCCATGTACTGGCGAATGTACAGGGTTACCGAGAGGTCCGAGACGGCAGCATCGCCCTGGTTGAACAGCTCAAGGCGGCCCACGGGATGGTCGTCGTAGTACTTGTGGAACACCGGGAAGATCGGCGCTAGCTCGACCGCGTTGATCTTGATCCCCTCCCCCGGATTGGCGAAGGAGGCCTCACGAAGCAAATCCAGTCGGCTCGGCCCGCTGCGCTGGATCTTGAGCCTGCGCTGCCCCGTGCCGGTGATGTAGTAGGAGCCTCCCAGGCGCAGCTCCAGCGCCTGGAGAAGCCCGAGATGATTCCGGTACGTGGCCCCAAGGTTCAAACTCAAGGCAGGTGTCACCAGCAGGTCGAAGTCGAGCCCGCCATGCACGAGCGCGCCGCCCGCGGCCGTGGCGCCGGAACCCGTGTAGCTCGAAGCATCGTTGAGCAGGCCGTGATAGTAGCCTGCGCCGAGCACGGCCTTGAGGGATAGCCGGGGGATGATGTCGAAGGACACCCCTGGACCTGCCGAGAAGCGGATCAGGGAGACCGACTGCACCGGGTCCACACTGATCGGCGCCAGCCCGTAACCAAGGCCTCCGGAAACGAAGAGGCGCGGCTGCTCGCGGAAGGCGTACTCGGCGAGGAGATCGACCTGTCCCCCCAGACCGAAGCGCTCCGCAGACTCCCCGAGAGGGAGGCTCAGGCCGGGACTCACGTTCAGCGACAGGGAAGCCCCCCGGCTGGGTGACTCCCGCTCCTCCGCTACAGGCAATCGGTCGGCTGCGTGCGCACCGAGGCCGGCCAGCCCCGCCAGGACCACCAGAAACGCCATGGGGACTCGTCGTCGAGGCATGGTAACTCCTTTTGCATTCGATGTTACACCCTCTGCAGCCCAAAAACAAAGCCCGTGCGCCGACTGCCGCTCCGAGCGCCTGCCCGCCGCCCTCGGGGCGGCGGCGATCTCCGTGCTGGCGGCAGCCTGCGGCTCCAGCCTGCGCGTGCCCCCCTCGTTGATCCACGGTTTCGCGGCCCCGGGATTCGAGGAGGTGCGAGAGGAGTTCGCCCGAAACTTCGCCGAGCGCGGCGAAGCCGGCGCCGCGGTTTGCGCGTACTGGGGAGGGCAGAAGGTGGTCGACCTCTGGGGAGGGTACCGGGACGTCCGAACCCGCGAGCCGTGGAACGAGGACACCCTGGTCATGGTCATGTCCACGACCAAGGGGCTGTCGGCCATGACC
>JAFGFV010000459.1 GCA_016930895.1 Spirochaetales bacterium
GAACGTTTCTACGCTGAGGGCCTGCGCTTCGAATGCACCCGCTGCTCGCGCTGCTGCCGCCACGCACCCGGATACGTGTTTCTCTCCCAGGAGGACCTGAGGCTGCTCGCCGAGACCAGCGGGATGTCCCCTCGGGGCTTTTTCGAGGAGTACTGTCGGGAGGTCGACCTGTACGGCATCCCCCGGGTCAGCCTGCGGGAGCGGGACAACTACGACTGCATCCTGTGGAACGACGGCGGTTGCTCGCTGTACGAGGCCCGGCCCCTGCAGTGCCGCAGCTACCCCTTCTGGAGCTCCAACCTGGCTTGCTTTGAGAGTTGGACCGCCGTGTGCGAGGAATGCCCCGGGGCGGGGCAGGGACAGCTGCACAGCCCGGAGGAAATCGAGGCCTGGCTCCGGATGGCCGAGGGGCGACAGCTGCTCCGCGGGTCCCGGGAGATCCCATGAAGGTCCGCTTCTGGGGCGTGAGAGGCTCGATTCCCACCCCGCTGACCTCGGAGCAGCTGAGGGGCCGGATCGCGGCGGTGGTGTCCCGGATACGCCCGGAGGACCTGCGCAGCCCCGAAAGCCGGGAAACCTTCCTGGCCGGGCTTCCGCCGTACCTGTTCGGGGTGGTGGGGGGCAACACCACCTGCCTGAGCATCGAGACGGGGGAGCCCCACCTGGTGGTGGTGGATGCGGGCTCGGGGATCCGGGAGCTGGCGTCGCACCTGGCCCGAACCGGTTCGCCGATCAGGGATTTTCACATCTTTTTCACCCATTTCCACTGGGACCACGTGCAGGGACTGCCGTTCTTCGCCCCGGCCGGCTACAACCCGAACTGTACCCTTCACTTCTACAGCGTACGGGAGGACCTGCCGCAGATCCTGCAAGGTCAGATGAAGCCGCCGTACTTCCCCGTCGGGATCGATGCCATGGGGGCCCGGAAGCGCTACCTCAAGCTGCAGGGCCGCAACCTCAGGCTCGGAGAGCTGGAGATCCGCTGGAAGACCGTGACCCATCCGGGGAGCTGCGTTTCCTACAAGATCACTCACCACGGCCGGAGCTTGATATTCTCCACCGACACGGAGCTTTCGCCCAAGGATTTCGAGAAGAGCCCGGAGAACAAGGGCTTCTACCAGGGAGCCGAGGTCCTGGTTCTCGACTCCCAGTACACCCTGGGAGAGGCGATCGAGAAGTACGACTGGGGGCACACCTCGTACAGCATGGCGGTGGATTTCGCCGCGGAATGGGACATCAAGACCCTGGTGCTGTTTCACCATGAGCCGCAGTACAACGACCGCAAGATCTACAGCATGCTCAATTCCGCCGATTGGTACAGAGAACGGCTGGAGCGCAAGGGGTTTCGCGTAGTGCTGGCCGTGGAGGGGCTGGAGCTGGAGATCTGATTTGATTTATCGGTTCCAGGGTACTAAATTTACTGGAAATGGTCTCTGCCCGGGTAGAGGCGAAAGCCAGCCGTAGGGAGAACAAATCATGAAAAAGAACCTCGTCCTTGTTGTGCTCTTGACGATCGCCGTCGGGATTCCCAGCTTCGCCCAGTTCAATCCGGTCGGGGGGGCCGGGATCCTGCAGGATCTCTACTCGCCGATCTTCCTGGCCGGAAGCGCCAGCAGTGTGAAGCCGCTGTCTCCGGTGGGAGACGTGCTGAACCCTGCCGTTTCCGGGGCCAACCAGCGCCTCACCCTGGATGCGAGCTACCTCGCGCTCTTCGGGACCGCTGCTCCCGACAACGGCTGGAAGGGGCACATCGTCAACGCCGGGGTCTCCGTCCCGACGCGGGTCGGGGTGTTCAGCGGCAGCGCGCGGTTCGTCTCCTCCACCTTCCCCAGCATGCCCCTAGGGACCTTCAGTGCGGTCAATGTGTCCTTCGCCAAGGACCTGTTCCCGACACTTCTGGTCGGACTGGGCCTCCAGGCCCAATTCGGGCGCGACTGGGGCCTGGGCGCGGACCTGGGGTTCGTGCACATGCCCGGGGACCTGAGCTTCATGAAGGACTTCCGCTGGGGGATCGCCCTGCGCGGCATGGGCAAGGGCTATGATCCGGACCTGAACGGACCGTACAGCTCCGTGCCCGAGCCCTTCACCCCCGCGGCGGGAGTGGCCTTCGACGTGCTGCAACGCGAGAAGGTGCGCTGGGGCGTCCATTCCGACGTTTCGATGCCCAGCTTCCAGAACCTGCGTTTTGGGCTCGGCACCGAGCTGGGCATCGTGGACACCGTGTTCTTCCACCTGGGCACCGGTTTCGACATAGACGAGCTGGGCAACGGCCTGGGGCGGGATATCCCGCTCTCCTTCGGGCTGTCGGTCAAGCTGGGCACCTCGGTCCAGAAGAACCGCAGCGAGTTGCTCACCACGGTCGCGGCGGCCCCGCTGGCGAACGGCATCTGGGGCGTGGGCGCCGGGATCAATCTGCCGATCGGGCTGGTGGACCGCAAGGCCCCGGAAATCACCCTGAGCGCCGACACGGCCTACATATCCCCGAATCTCGACGGAGTGCAGGACGACCTGGTCAAGCCCCTCGGCATTGCCGACGAACGCTACGTCAAGGGCTACCGCTTCCTGATCTACGACTCCACCGGTGCGCTGGTGCGCACCATCGAGAACAAGGACGAGCGTCCCGAGAACGTCACCTTCAAGAACGTCCTGGCCCGACTGGCCTACGTCAAGAAAGGGATCTCGGTTCCGTCGGAGCTGCGTTGGGACGGCCGGTCGGACCTGGGCACGGTGGTCCCGGATGGTACCTACACCTACAAGCTGGAGGCATGGGACGACAACGACAACCTGGGGGAAAGCGCCACCGGTACGGTGGTCGTGGACAACACGCCGCCGGCCGTGGCGGTCTCCGCGCCCTACCTGATCTTCTCGCCCAACGGCGACGGCAACAAGGACGTGCTGCCGATCGCGCAGGAGGGATCCAGCGAGGACCGCTGGGAGGGACAGGTCACCGACGCGGCCGGCAACCTCGTGGCTGGCTTCGCCTGGCAGTACAGTGTCCCGCCGGCCTTCGAGTGGAGCGGAAAGAACGACTCCGGGGTGCTGGCCGCCGACGGCGTCTACTCCTACCGGGTGGCCGCCACGGACAGGGCCGGGAACGCCGGCTCCGCCCAGCTGGACAACATCCTGATCAACACCCTGGCCACGCCCATCAACATCTCGATCAGTGACGCCTTCATCTCCCCCAACGGGGACGGGATCAAGGACTCGGTGCGCTTCGAGCTGCAAGTGCCGGTGACCACCGGGATCGAGCGCTGGGCCCTGCGCATCAACTCCGAAGCCGGCCAGACGATGCGCACGATCACCGGAGAGGACTCGATCGACCGGGAGCTCCTCTTCGACGGCCTCGACGACCGGGGAAGCGTGCTGCCCGAAGGGACCTACACCGGGGCCCTGGAGGTGCTCTACGAGAACGGCAACAATCCCACCGCCCAGTCCCCGGCCTTCACCATCGACCTGACTCCTCCTTCGGCCACCGTGAGCGCCGACTTGGCCATCTTCTCTCCGGACGGCGACGGCAACAAGGACACGGTGACGGTGTACCAGGAAACCTCCGACGAGGTCCTGTGGACCGGGCTGATCGAGGATATCGACGGAAACAGCGTACGGGGCTACAGCTGGCGGGGATCGGCCGACGCCAAGCTGCAGTGGGACGGCCTGGACGATCAGGGCCAGCTGTCGCCGGACGGCATCTATTTCTACAGCCTCGACGCCACCGACCGGGCCGGGAACCGCGGCGAGTCCAGGCGCATACGCTTCGAGCTCAATACGGAGGCCACGGAGGTGTTCCTGGCGGTGGATCTGGGGACCTTCAGCCCGAACGCCGACGGCGTCAAGGACACCATCACGATCTCTCCGAAGCTCAAGGTGACCGAGGGGGTCTCCGCCTTCGAGTTCAGGGTCCTGAACGAGGCCGGACAGGCGGTACGGAGCTTCCGGGCTCAGAACCGCAGGCCGGAGGACTTTGTATGGGACGGTTTGGACAACCAGGGCCGGCGTCAGCCCGATGGCCCCTACCGGGCGGAGCTCATTCTGGACTACCAGAAGGGGGACCACCACGAGGTCAGAACCTCGGCCTTCAGGATCGATACCCAGCCGCCCACCGTGGAGCTCACGGCGGACTACGGGCTGTTCTCCCCCGACGGCGACGGGCTCAAGGACGAGCTGCCGGTGCGCCAGAGCTCCAGCTCCGAGGAGCTGTGGGAAGGGCAGTTCCTGAACGCCCGGGGGGAAGTGGTGCGCAGTCTGTTCTGGAAGGGGCAGGCGGCGGACTTCCGCTGGGACGGCAAGGATGAGAACGGCAACAAGATCCCGGACGGCGCATACACCTACCGTATCAGCGGCACCGACGCCGCCGGCAACAAGGTGTCCAGAGAGCTCAAGGGCCTGACCATCGATACCCGTCCGACCTCGGCCTTCCTGACGGTCACGGGAGACGGCTTTTCTCCCAACGGGGACCGCATTCGGGACACGATCGAGTTCCGTCCCATCGTCGGTCTGACCGCAGGCATACAGTCCTGGACCCTGGAGATGGTGCACGAGCAGGCGGGGGTACAGAAGAGCTTTACAGGAGGGCCCCCGGTGCCCGAGCGGGTGGTTTGGGACGGTCGAGGCGACAGCGGCCCCGCCCGGGAGGGGGCCTATCAGGCCGTGCTGGAGGTGCAGTACCTCAAGGGGGACCTGCCCCAGGCGCAGAGCACTCCGTTCAAACTGGACGTGAGCGCTCCGGAGGTGGAGCTCGCCGTGAGCCCCAAGCCCTTCTCCCCCGACAACGACGGAGTGGACGACGAGCTGAACATCCAGATCAAGGTCCAGGACCTGACCGGGGTGGCGGACTGGCGGATGGACATCGTCGACCCCGCGGGGCATCTCTTCTGGTCCGTCTCGGGCAAGGGGGCGCCCACGGAGCGGATCATCTGGAATGGGGTATCCCAGACCGGCGAGCTGGTGCAGTCCGCCGAGGACTACACGATCCTGATGGCGATCCAGGACAAGCTGGGCAACGCCCGGAAGGTCGAAGGCAAGATCCCGGTGGACGTCCTGGTGATCCGGGAGGGGGACCGGCTCAAGATCCGCATCGCCAGCATCACCTTCCCGGCGAACTCGGCGGATCTGGCTGCGGTGACGGAGCTGGACAAGGCCGCCCGCAACGACCGCACCCTGGCGAGACTGTTCGAGATCTTCAACAAGTACAGCTCGTACAGGATCCTGATCGAGGGGCACGCCAACATCACGCGGCTGTGGAGCCAGGAGGAGATGGACAAGGAGAACCAGGAGGAGCTGATCCCCCTGTCCCTGGCGCGAGCCCAGGCGGTCAAGGACGCCCTGGTCAGGCTCGGGCTGGACGGCAGCCGGATCTCGGTGTCCGGTTTGGGAGGCTCGAATCCGATCGTGCCCTTTACCGACGAGGAGAACCGCTGGAAGAATCGCCGGGTTGAGTTCATCCTGATCAAGAAGTAAGCGCCGGGCCGGCAGCACATGGCACGAAGACTCCTCAGGTCCGTCGTGGTCCTGTTGGTGGCGCTCATCCTGCTCGGTTTGGGCGTCGGGGGGGCAGCCTATTACCTGAACTCGCCCTCTTCCGGGATCCCGGAAGAGGGCGGGGTGTTCAGGATCACCCAGGGGGAGAGTCTGTCCGCGGTCGCCTCCCGCCTGGAGGCGGCGCACCTGATCCGCTCGGGCCTGTTCCTCAGGATCGTCAGCCGCTTGAGCGGCAGCGAGACCTCGATCAAGAGCGGCTACTACCGGATCATGCCGCAGGACACCACGGTGGACGTGCATTCCCTGCTGGTTACGGGCTACCAGGAGCAGCTCAAGCTCACCATCCCGGAGGGCTGGACCCTCAAGCGGATCGCCCGCTACCTCGAGGACAAGCAGATCGCCGGGCAACAGGAGTTCCTGGATGCGGCCGCTTCCCCAGCCCTTCTCGAGCAGTTCGGGGTGCCCGCGGAGAATCTCGAGGGATACCTGTTCCCTGACACCTACTATTTCCCCGAAGGGTATCCGGCCTACGGGATCGTGGAGGAGATGGTCGGCACCTTCTTCCGGCGCCTGGGCGAGATCGCCCCCGAGGCGCTGGAGCTCGACCGGCGGGAGCTCCACGAGCGGGTGATCATGGCTTCGATCGTCGAACGGGAGTACCGCCGCCGTGAAGAGGCACCGCTCATTGCCTCGGTGTTCTACAATCGCCTGCGGTTCAACATTGGCCTGGAGTCCTGCGCGACCCTGGGGTACATCATCACGGACATCGAGGGGCGTCCGCACCCGGAGTATCTCACGATCGAGGACAAGAAGATCGATTCGCCGTACAACACGTACAAGTGGGCCGGCCTGCCGCCGGGCCCGATCTCCAACCCGGGCCTGGTGGCCCTGGAGGCGGCCCTGCATCCCCCGAAGACGGAGTTCTACTATTTCGTGCTCAAGGACCCGGCGACGGGGGAGCACTACTTCTCCGAAGATCTTGGAGAGCACAACTGGGCCAAGTACCAGTATCTCAAACAGTCGGCCCCGGGGGGATAGGCGGTTCGAGCCTGCAGCCATGAGAATTCCGGACCGCGTCCTGGTACAGATCACCGACCGCCTGGACATGGCCGAGGTGGTGTCGGAGTATGTACACCTCGAGCGCAAGAGCGGGCGTCTGTGGGGGCTGTGTCCCTTCCACTCGGAAAAGACCGCCTCCTTTACCGTCAATCCCGAGAAGGGGATGTTCTACTGCTTCGGCTGTCACAAGGGAGGCAGCCTGTTCACTTTCATCATGGAGATCGAGAAGCTTTCGTTTCCGGAAGCGGTGCGGCTGCTGGCCGAGAAGGCGGGGGTCGAGCTCGATCTGGAGGAAGGAGAGTTCCGGGAGAAGGACGCCTATCTGGAGCTGTACCGCCGGGTGGCCGGGACCTTCAGCTACCTGCTGCTCGAGCATCCCCGAGGCGCGGGTGCCCGGGCCTACCTTGGGCGCCGAGGGGTGAGCGAGCAGGAGATCCGGCGCTTTCAGATCGGCTACGCGCTTCCGGCACGCGCGTGGCTGGCCGGTTTCCTGACCGAGAAGAAGTACTCGGCGGAGTTCCTGGGCCGTTCGGGGCTGTTCATGGCACCCCGCGGCGGCGGCCGGGAGGGCAGGCCCCCGGGTCCCGAGGCAAGCGCGGGCCTGGCCGCCCTGTTCCGCGACCGCATCATGTTCCCGATCCGAAACTTCCGGGACGAGATCGTGGGCTTCGGGGGCAGGGCCCTGAGGGCGGAGGTCGAGCCCAAGTACCTGAACACCCCGGAAACGGGCTTCTTCCGAAAGGGAGAGCTCCTGTTCGGGGCGCCCGAGGTGTTCCGGCGGATCCGCAAGGAGGGGAGCTTCGTCGTGGTGGAGGGCTACCTGGACGTGCTGGCCGTGGAGAAGACGGGCCTGCGTCCGGCGGTTGCCCCTCTCGGCACGGCGGTGACCGCGGAGCAGCTGCGGCTGCTCAAGCGCTACGCCGAGCGCGGGAGCCTGCTCTTCGACAGCGACGAGGCCGGCCGCAGGGCCGCCGAACGGGCGATCCTGCTGGGGGAGCGGGTCGACCTGGGACTGGACGTGGTCGAACTGCCCGATGCCAAGGACCCGGCGGAGATGGTCGAGAAACGGGGACCTGAGGCGTTGAAAAAGTCCCTGGAATGTTCTATAAATAGCTTTCAATTCCTGTTGAAAAGCGCGCGGTCAAAACACGATGCCGGGACCCCGGATGGCAAGAGATCGGTCATCAGAGAGCTGTCTGCCTTCCTGACCTCCACTGAATCCCAGGTCAAGCGGGACGGGTACCTCCGTCTCCTGGCGGAGGATCTCGGGGTCGCGTTCGAGTCCGTGCGCAACGACGTGTTGAAGGGGGAGAGGCGAGTCGGCAGACCGACGGAGCAGGGCCGGGAAGAGGCGGGAGAGGAGGAGGGGATC
>JAFGFV010000065.1 GCA_016930895.1 Spirochaetales bacterium
AACTCCTCCAGCCTCAGGTCGTTCTTCCCATACAGCCGCACTGCCTTGGTCTTCATCTTATCCCTCTCCTCGCCTGCCTCGTGTCGATTCGCAGAGTTCCCTCGCCGACTGCTGCCTACGCTTGCCCGGTCCACTGCTTGCGCAGCCCTTGGAGCTCCCGGTAGGACTCGACGATCTTCTTCCCGAGAGCGCTCTGAGGATCGACCCCGGAAACTTCCCTGAGAGCTTCTTCGATCCCCTTTTCTCCGATCAGCCCCTGGAGCTTCACCGCTGCGGGGTCCTCCGGGTAGTCGTAGCAGTAAGCTGCCCCGCAGATCACCGCCACATACCCCGGGAACACCTCCTGGGCCAGGCACAGCCTGGCGCTGCCGATCAGGCGATCCTCGGGGCCGAGCTTGCGCAGGGGATCCCGGGCCACCCGGGTCACGGTGTCCATGATCATGGGGTTAGAGAAGCGAATCCGCACGTCCTCAAGGATCGCCCGATGCTCCTCTGCGTCGAGATCCTGCGGGTACATCTTCACCAGAGCCTGCGCGGTCTCCTCGAGCGCCCGGCCGAAGATGCCGCTGAGATACTCATCCTCGAAAGGCTCGTGCACGTAGGTGTAGCCCTTGAGGTAGCCGATGTAGCCAAGGGCCGCGTGCCCGAGGTTGTGGGTGAACAGCTTGCGCTCCACCTCCGCCTTGAAGTTGGACACTGGATGCATCCCCTCGATGGGCGGCTGCGGGGCCTTGACCGCCTTTCCGTCGAAGGGCAGCTTGTGATAGGAGTCAGCGACAACGAAGAGGGGATCGATCCCCTTGAAACGATCGCTCGGTGCGGGCACCATGCGGGCGACGCTCGTCCCGGCGAAGCCCACGTGGTCTTCCGCCCAACTGCGGTCGCTTTGGTCCAGGAGGCCAAGGACCGCTTCCCTGAGGGCCGCGAAGGCGCCGTAGGAGTTCTCGCAGAGGTACACGTCGATCGGACCGCCCTGCGTCGCCTTACGTCTGCGGATCCCCTCGGCGATGAGCCGAGCGATCGCCTTCAGGTTTTCGACTCCCACGGCCGTGCCGGCGACCTCCGCCCGGGCAAATGCGTCGGCCACCTCCGGCACCTGGTCGGTGCCCAAGGCTTCAATGTGCTCGATGGTCATGTCGACCTCTTGCTTGGTGTACGCGTCGAGCAGCCGGAGGGGGTAGCGGCGGCGCTGGTTGATCAGCTCCACGACGCTGCGGTCGTACTCGACGAATACCGTGTGATACCCGGCCTCGAAGAACAGCTGGCCCATGAACCCTCGTCCGATGTTGCCCGCTCCGAATTGAACGGCGATTTTCATGTTGCGCTACTCCTTGGTTGCTCCCTCGATTCGCATGTCCTGCCCCGGCCGCGCCCGCCCAGGGTCCACGAGGTGAAACACTTCCGACGCCCCGCCAGCGCGCAGGCCAGAGAAGCCCGCAGCGGGCGGCGTCGATCGGATCTTCTGTTCGGGCCGGGGTGCTCGAGAGCCCCGGCGCTCTCAGGTCTTCTCTTCTCTGGCGAACAGCACCGCAAGGATGATCACCAGGCCACGCACGAGCATCTGGACGTGGGTGCTGAAGCCGAGAATGATCAAACCGTTGTTGAGGGCGCCGATGACCAGAGCGCCTACCAGGGAACCGAAGATGGTGCCCTTGCCGCCGAACAGGCTCGTGCCCCCCAGAATCACTGCGGCGATGACGTTGAGCTCCATCCCCTCGCCGGTTCCCGGCCTGGAGGCGTGCATCCTCGAGGAGAGAATGACCCCAGCGAACGCCGCCAGCAGACCCATGATGATGAAGGCGATGATGATCGTCCTGTCGGTCTTGATCCCGGTGAAGCGGGCCGCTTCCTTGTTTCCCCCGGTGGCATAAATGTACCGGCCGAGGGACGTGTAGCTCAGAATGATGTGGGCGATGATCAGGGTCACGATGGTCCAGAAAATGGCTACAGGAAGCACCCCAAAGACCTGCCCGTCGCCGAAGGCCCGCCAGTAGGACTCCGTGTAGATGACCACGGGCTTGGTGCCCGTCACCATCATGGCCGCGCCCCGTACGACGCCCATCATACCGAGGGTCGCAAGGAATGACGGGATCCTACCCTTGGTGACCAGCATTCCGTTCACGAAGCCGACGCCCACCCCGATCGCCAGACCCACGAGCAGTCCGAGGAGGGTGGAGCCGGTCGCCTCCACGACGAGCCCGGTGATCATGGCGGCGAACGACAGAGTGGAAGCAACGGACAGGTCAATGTTGGCCGACACGATCACCATGGTCATACCGCAGGCCATGATCGCGATCATGGCCACCTGCCGGCCGATGTTCGCGAAGTTCGCGAGGGTGAAGAAGTTGGGGTTGGCGACGCTGAACACGATCACCACGATGATCAGCGCCAGGACGGCGATATTGTCCCGAAGGTAGTTCCAGACGGCGGCTAAGGTCCTGGCCACGCCCCCTGCCGTGGATACCGTGGCGTTTCTTGCTTGAGCCATGAGTGGTTCCTCCCAAGTGATTACCGGATCGGGGCGTCAGCGTCCCGGGTGGGCGGGCTCGCGGCGTCGAGGATGATGCCCTGGATCGCCCTGTGCAGGATTTCCTCCTGGATCGGGACCTCGTTGGAGAACTCCTTGATAATCTCCCCGCGGTACAGGACGATGATTCGGTCGCAGACCTGAATGATCTCGTTGAGTTCCGAGGAGAACAGCAGCACGCCGCAGCGCTTGTCCCGGACCATGTTCCGCAGGCCTTGGCGCAGCTCGGACTTGGTCTTGACGTCGATCCCGACGGTGGGCTCGTCGAGGATGAGCAGCTTCGGATCCCGAATCAGCCACTTGCCCACCACGACCTTCTGTTGATTGCCGCCGCTGAGGAAAGCGGTCTTCTGCCGGATGCTGGGGGTCTTGATTTCCAGGGCCGATACCTGGGCACCCACCCGTTTGCGGGCTTCCCGGCGGTTGAACCAGCCGGCCCGGGAGAGGTCGCGGACCATCGACAGGGCGATGTTCTCCTCGACGGAGTGCATGAGCACGAGCCCCTGCTGGCGCCGGTCTTCAGGGACCAGGGCCATTCCGCCGGCAACGGCGTCCCAGGGGCAGCGAATTGAGGCTTCCCGTCCATCCAGGAAGATCCGACCGTTGTCGCCGGGACTGATTCCGAACACCGCCCGGGCTATCTCGCTCTTGCCGCTTCCCATCAGGCCGGTGATTCCCACCACTTCGCCGTAGCTGACGTGAAAGCTCACGTTCCTGACTCGGTGTCTCCAGGACAGGCCCTCCACCCGGAGCAGAGAGTCTTCCTGGGCGCCCGAAGAGACCTCCCCGTGATGGAGCATGGCCTCGAGCTTCTTTCCCGTCATGAGCTCGATCAGCTGTTCCATGTACACCTCGTCGAGGTCCTTGGTGGCGACCTTGTTCCCGTCCCTCAGGACAGTGACCCGGTCGCAGTTACGGAAGATCTCTTCCAGGCGGTGGGAGATGTAGATGATCGAGACTCCTCGGGCCTTGAGGTTCATGATGATCTGGTACAGGGTGTCTTCCTCTTCCTTGGTCAGGGAGGCGGTCGGCTCGTCCATGATCAGGATCCGGGTGTCCCGGGAAAGGGCTTTGAGCACTTCCACGATCTGGCAATAGCCCCGGCTCAGGTGCATGACCTTCTTCTTGAGATCGAAGTGCTCGTGGACGTTGTACTTTTCCATCAGTTCCCGGGTGTCCTGGTAGAGCCTGCGGTTGTTCAGAAAGCGCATCGTCTTCATCGGCTCGTTGCCCAGGTAGATGTTCTGAGCCACGTCCAGTTGCGGGACCAGGCTGAGCTCCTGGAAGATCATGCCGATCCCGTGGGCGTGTGCTTCCTCAGGGGTGTGGATCTCCGCCGGCCTGCCCTCCAGGAGGATGTCTCCGGTGTCCTTGGTATAGACCCCCATGATGATCTTCATCAGGGTCGACTTTCCCGCGCCGTTTTCACCGACGAGGGCGTGCACCTCCCCCCTGCGCAGCTCGAAGTCCACGCCCCGCAGGGCCTGAACCCCGGGAAAGGCCTTCTTGATGTTCAGCAGCTGCAGGATATGCTGGTTGTCCGTGACCTGCCCTGCTCCATGGGCCATGATTGCTACCATCTCCTTTGCGACTACGTCGTGGGGCTACATCCTACCACGCCCTTACCCGTTCCGACAGGGGGGCTTGGACTCGGCTTCTGCACCCTTCGGGACCACGCAGATGAAGCCGAAGGGCTCGGCGTCGCTGGCGTTGATCCACTGGTGCTCTTCGTCGCCGGGGACGAATACCGCAGTCCCGGGTTTCAGGGGCTTCTCGGGGAACTGACCTTTGATCCTTCCCTCGCCCCGCACGACGAACACTTCGTGCTCGTGGGGGTGATGACCGTAGCTGGACTTGCCCCCGGGCGGGATCTCGATGTAGCGCAGCTCGAAGCTTGGCGCGCCGATCTCGCTCGTCAGCATCCAGTAGATCTTGTTGCCCGACCTGGTCTGGCACATGACGTCGTCCCTGATGTCCACCATGTACATGGTTTGCCTCCTCCTGGCGTATAACAACTGATGCAATGTAACAATTGTTAAAAGTAACCTATATCACCATATTGGGGTTCTGTCAAGCGGAATCTCCGGGGTTGGCGTCGGTTCCGATCGTCCAACCCCCCGAGTTTCATCCGAAGATGGCTCGGGAAATCCCGTTGTATTATTGAGATTTCTGGTTGACAACCCGGGAATTCTAGTCTATGCTCCGGTAACAAGTGTTACAATTATCTGATTGTACATATCTGTTCTGTTAAATCGCTCAGCAAGGAGGTCTATCATGGCACTTGGTAGAAAGCTGAAGTACGGGATGGTCGGCGGCGGACCGGATGCCTTCATAGGCGGCGCCCATCGCATGGCCGCAGCCCTCGACCAGAACATGGAGCTGGTGGCGGGCGCATTCTCCTCGAAACCCGAGAAGTCCCGCCAGCAGGGCGAGGCGCTTCTGCTGGACTCCAGGAGGGTCTACGGCTCGTTTCAGGAGATGGCTGAGAAGGAGGCCAGGCTCCCGGTGGGCGAGCGCATTGACTTCGTGTCCATCGTGACGCCGAACAACGTCCACCACCCGGCAGCCAAGGCCTTTCTAGAGGCGGGCTTCAACGTGGTATGCGACAAGCCGATGACCACGACCGTGCAGGAAGCGGAAGACCTCTGCAAGCTAGTCAAGAAGCACGACGTGATCTTCTGCCTGACTCACAACTACACGGGCTACCCCCTGGTCAAGCAGGCCAAGGCCATGGTCAAGGAGGGCAAGATCGGTAAGATCCGCAAGGTGGTTGTGGAGTATCCCCAGGGCTGGCTCTCGACGCCCATCGACGCCGAGGGCATGAAGCAGGCCGCCTGGCGCACCGACCCTGCCCAGGCCGGCGCATCCTCATGCATGGGTGACCTGGGCTCTCACGCCGAGAACCTGGCCCGGTACATCACGGGCCTGGAGATCGAAGAACTGTGCGCGGACATGACCACCTTCGTCCCCGGCCGGCGGCTGGAGGACGACGCAAACGTGCTGATCCATTACAAGGGCGGGGCCCGGGGGGTCCTGTACGCCTCCCAGATTTCTCCCGGGGAGGAGAACAACCTCCGCATTCGGATCTACGGCGAGACCGGCGCCCTCGAGTGGCACCAGGAAAATCCGAACTACCTGTATGCCCGCTACCTGGACCGTCCGGGGGAGACCTACACCAGGGGCAGCGGTTATCTCGGCGAGGCGGCGGCTTCGAACACGCGCATACCTTCCGGCCATCCCGAGGGCTGGGTGGAAGCCTTCGCCAACGTCTACAGGGCCGCCGGCAACACCATGATCGCTAGGCTGACCGGACAGAAGCCCTCGGCTCTGAGTCTGGACTTCCCGACGGTGCAGGACGGGGCCCATGGCGTGCACTTCATCGTCAAGACCGTCGAAAGCGGCAAGAAGCGCGGCTGGGTGAACGCCGCCTACGCGCCGCCGGCGTAGAGCAAAGTGGACCGGCCCGGAGGACCGCCGCGTTGGGCGGGGACTCGCCGGGGCGGCACGGAATAACGTCAAATCAGGAGGACTGTTGAACATGGCTTCACAGATCAAAGGACCCGCGATTTTCATCGCTCAATTTGCGACCCCCGACCCGCCGCGGAACAACATCGACAACTTCGCCACGTGGGCGGCGGGATACGGCTACAAGGGGCTTCAACTCCCGGCTTGGGACCCCCGCTTCATCGACCTGGACAAGGCGGCCGAGTCCAAGACCTACTGCGACGAGTACGCCGGTAAGCTCAAAGAGAAGGGACTCGTGGTCACCGACATGTTCGCCCTCCAAGGGCAGATGATCGCCTTCCATCCCGCTTTCGACGAGCTGTTCGCGGGCTTCCATCCGAAGGGGCTCAAGGGGCAGGCACTGGTGGAATGGGCTCAAGGGGAGCTCAAGAAGTGCGTCAAGGCTTCGGTGCACCTCGGCTGCCGCGGCGTTCCGACCCTCTCCGGCGGGCTGTACTGGCCCTTCGTCTACCCGTGGCCGCAGCGCCCGGCCGGGATCGTGGAGACGGCCTACAAGGAGCTGGCCGAGCGCTGGAAGCCGGTCCTGGACTTCGCCCACGAAAACGGCAAGACCATCAACTTCGAAATCCATCCAGGCTGCGACATCTTCGACGGGGCGACCTTCGACATGTTCCTCGAGCACTCGAACAACCACCCGGCGGCCTGCATCAACTACGATCCGAGCCACTTCGTACTCCAGCAGTTGGACCTGTATGAGTTCATCAAGGTCTACGCGGACCGCATCAAGGGCGTGCACGTCAAGGACGGCGAGTTCGTCTCGTCGGCCAAGCAGGGGGTGTACTCGGGCATGCAGTCCTGGGGCAAGCGGGCCGGGCGCTTCCGGACCGTGGGCGACGGCCAGGTGGACTTCCGCCGCATGTTCACCCTCCTGACCGAGATCGGTTACGACGGCTGGGCGGTGCTCGAGTGGGAGGACCCGATTCGGGACGCGGAGGACGCAGCCAAACGCTGTGCGGCCATCATCGAGGACAACCTGATCGAAGTTGCGGCCTACGCCTTCGACAACTTCCTCGACTCCGGGGCGGACGAAGCGGCGAACAGGCGAATTCTCGGCATCAAGTAGTGAAAACGCGCTCACCCCCCGGTTCGGGGGAGGAGCGCAGGTTCGAGACTGGAAACCAAAATCCTATTCCTTTCAAGGAGGCAAACATGAAAAAGGGATTGTTGGTACTGCTGGTACTGCTGGTAGGTGCAGGCCTCGCTTTCGCGGGGGGTGGCAAGGAGCAGGCCGGAAGCTCCGCCGCCGCTGCGGGTGGTGAGCGCAAGCTGGCCCCGGGCGCGGTCCTGGCCGGACCGGTGGTCGCCAACGAAATGCTCGAGGACGGCACCAAGGGCGTGGACAAGAGCGTCCTGACCTTGAGCGCCGACGACGAGAAGAAGATTCGCGCCGGCAACTACACCGCCGCCATCGTCATGCACGTGCTGGACGCATCGTGGCCGCAGCAGCAGATCAAGGGCATGACCAAGGTCTTCAGCGAGTACGGCGTGGACGTGATCTCGGTGACCGGCGCTGGCGGCAAACCGGAAGTGCAGATGGACAACATCGAAAGCGTCATCGCCAAGCGGCCGAACGTGATACTGAGTATCCCGGTGGACCAGACCGCAGAGAGCCCGGCCTACCTCAAGATCGCCGACGCCGGCATCCACCTGGTCCTGTTGGACATGATTCCGACCGGCCTGGAGCACGGCAAGCACTACACCACCCTGGTGTCCTCTTCCTCCTACGGGAACGGAGTGTCCGCCGCGGATATCATGGCGGATCAGTTCATCAAGAAGGGGGTGGCCGATCCGCAGGTGGCGGTCATGAAGCTCAACTTCAAGCATTTCGTCACCGAGGAACGCGTCCGCGGTTTCAAGGAGCGCGTCGCGGCGAACTACCCCTGGATCAAGATCGCGGCCGAGGCGGATTTCCCCTTCGACATGCCGAAAGTCACCGAGATCTCTGCCGGGGTGCTGACCGCCAACCCGAAGCTCAACGGAGCCTTCGTGATTTGGATGACTCCGGCCATGAGCCTGGTGGCTGCAGCTCGCGAAGCGGGCAAGACTCCGGACAACTTCATCATCACCACGGTCGACCTGGAAGAGGACGGGGCCATGGAGATCGCCTCCGACGGCTACATCAAGGGCACCGGCGCCCAGGACCCCTACTCCAACGGCATGGCGGAAGCCACCGCAGCCCTGCGGGCGATTCTCGGCTACGAGAACCCGCCTTACGTGGCGGTGCCCGGCTACGCGGTGACCCGAGCCAACATCGTGGAAGGCTACCGGGCCATCCTCGGCGAGGATCCGCCCCAGCAAATCAAGGACGCTGCCGCCAAGTAGCAGTCCTGCCGCACGGCCCGTGGCCGCACCGGCTGCAGCCGCGCTGGTTGCGGGAGAGTCTTCCGACTGACACGCAAAGCGGAAACGCGGGATTGCCATCCCGGTTTCCGCTTTCTTATATTGAGGGTACAGGCAGTGCCGCGACAATCAAGAGAAAACGAAAGGAACCAAATCATGATCAAGGAACGGAAGCTCTCCATGCCCTTCTGGTGCGTGGGCAATCCGGTGGGTGATCCCTTCGGCCCGGGGGTGATGGACGACGTCTCTGCCCTGGAGATCACCGACATCATCGCTGAGGCGGGCAAGGACGGGCTGGTGAGCTACACCGCCGCCCACGATGACGACATGGTCCCCTGGGACCCCAGGAATCCCGAAGACGACCGGGATCCCAACAGCGGCACCTACAAGACGCTAAAGACCATCAAGGACAAGCTGGAGAAGGCCGGTGTCCAGTACAAGATGATAGGCTGTGCCCTCCACGTGGACCCCGTGTTCCGTAACGGGGGAGTGGCCAATCCGGATGCCCGCATCCGGGCGCTCGCAGCCCAGAAGGTCATGCGGGCCCTGCGCATCGGCAACTTCCTGGGGGCCGAGTACTTCACCTACTGGGTGGCCCGGGACGGCTTCGAGACCCAGTTCGCCGTGCCCTGGGATCGGGCGCACGGCTACATCCGGGATGCCCTCAACCTGGTCAGCCGTTACTGCAAGGACGAGAAGCTCTCCATCCAGCAAGCTACGATCGAATCGAAGCCGAACGAGCCCCGGGGCGAGATGTTCCTGCCCACCACGGGGCACGCCCTGGCCCTGATCTCCACCCTCGAGGAGCCGGAGTTTTGGGGGGTGAACCCCGAGGTGTTGCAGCACGAGCAGATGACCGGGCTGTCGGCGGTGGGTGCCGTGGGTCTGGCCGTGGCCATGAAC
>JAFGFV010000006.1 GCA_016930895.1 Spirochaetales bacterium
GGTGATCAACGAGCACGGCCGCCGGGTGTGCACCGCGCGCAAGCCTCGCTGCCCGGAGTGCAGGATCGCCCACCTGTGCCCCTACCCGGAAAAGACCGAGGGGTAGCGGGCCCGAGCCCGGCCCGAGCCCGGCGCGGGCCGACCGAGTGGCGGCGGAAATCCAGCTACGGGGCTCTTCTCCGCAGCCTTGTGCTGTCGCGGACGATGAGGGTGGGCTTGAGCCTCCTTCGGACCGCGCAAGGCTGGTTGTTCTCGATGCTCTCGATCATGGACCGGGTGGCCAGCGCGATGATGCGATCGTAGGGTTGGTCGATGGAGGTGAGGGAAACCCGGGAGATGCTGCCGATCTCCAGGTTGTCGACCCCCATGATGGCGAAGTCCTCGCCGGCCCTGAGGCCGGCTCGCTCCGCTGCGTCGATTACGCCCAGGGCGCACAGGTCGTTGACGCAGAAGATGCCGTCGAAGGGCTGCCCGCTGGCGAGGAGGGCGGCGAACCCGGCGCCGCCCCCTTCGATGGTCCAGTCGGCGTTGATGATCGCGGCTCCCGGAAGGTCGATGTTCCCGGCGCGCAGGCCCTGCCGGAACCCTTTCAGGAGGAGCTGGAACGAGCTGAAGGTGCTCATGGGGGCGCTGGCGTTGAAGAACACCGGGTGCCTGCAGCCCGCCTCGAGGAGATGCTCAGCAGCCATGCGGCCGGCGCTGGCCAGCGCGTTGGTCACATAGGGCCCCCTGTAGTGCGGCGGGCAGGTGTCCACGGCAATCAACGGCAGCTTGCTCTGCTGGATGAAGGTGAGGCTTTCCGTGGTATTCTCGCAGAAGCACATCAGGATCCCGGCCACGCGGTTTTCGATCATGTTCGAAACGATGCGAATCTCCTTCTGCGCGTCCCAGTGGCTCTCCGCGAACAGGATCTCGTAGCCCAACCCGTGGGCGATCCTTTCGGCGCTGCGAATCATCCGCGCGTAGAAGGGGTTGGTGATTTCGATCACGACGAACCCGATGGTGCGGGATCCGCCGTAGCGCAGGTTGCGGGCGGAGCGATTCGGGAAGTAGTTCAGCCGCCGCGCGATCGCCAGGACCTTCTCTCGCGTTGCGGCGCTCACCCGGGAGTTCTGCTGGAAGCAGAGGGACACGGCCGTATCGGACACCCCCGCCTCCCGGGCGATGTCGCGAATCGTCGGTTTTCTTTGCATCGGCAAACTTGACAGGCGTCTACCCGTATGATATCGTCTTCCAAGTTGGGCGTCAAACCGCCGAGGGCGGATTTTTTTTGTCGGGTTAGTTCGACGTCGAACTTGGAGGCAGGCATGGATCCCATCTCCGGCGCGGGCGGTTCGAAGCTCTGGTTCGTCGCTGACGGTTACCTCCCGCTGCAGGCCAGGACGGACGACTCGGGGTTCGAGGGACACGAGGCCATCATGATCCTCAACTGCAACGACCGGGAGGCCCGGGTTCGCATGGACGTCTACTTCGAAGACCACGAGCCGATCGAAGGGGTCGAGCTTTCAGTTCCCGCCCGCCGGGTCAGGTGTTTTCGGATGGATCATCCGCAGGAGATCGGCGGGGTGCAGATCGAGCGGCTCGAGCAGTATGCGCTGAGGTTCCGCAGCGACATCGAGGTGGTCGTCCAGTACGGGCGGATGGACGTCAGCCAGGCCAATCTGGCCTACATCGGGATGATGGCCCACTCCGGCTGAGCGGCTGATGCGCTACAAGCAGAACCTGGACGAGGTCATCGACCGCCACCGCAGGCTCTGGAACAGGGAAGCGACCGGAGAGGTCCTGGCCAAGATCGATCTGGAGGCGGGTCAGACCATGAAGACGTGGGAACGGGCCCTGGCGCCGGGGATCTGCCCGGACTATCGCAAGATGTTCGACGTCTTTCTGCAGGACTTCCGGCGGCGCGAGCTCCTGCGTGACGACGCGGTTCCGACGGCGCGCCCGAACATCGGCGACTACGGCTTCGGCGCCTACGTCGGAGCGGAAGTGGTCTTCGGGGAGGGCGGAGCGTATGCCAGGCCGTTCCTGTCCAGTCTCGACGCGGTCAAGGCTCTGCGGTTCGATCCCGAGAACTCCTGGGTCCGGCTCCTCGAGGAATCCACGCGCTACTTCGCCCAGGCCGCCGACGGGCTCTGCGCCACGTCGATCGTCGAGACCATGGACGGCCTCAATTTCGCCGAAAACGTGTTCGGGTCGGGCGTGTTCCTGGAAATCTACGATCACCCCCGGGAGCTCCTGGAGCTGTTCGACTTCGCCTTCGAGGTCAACGTCCGGCTGATCGAGCTGCAGCGGCGCTACATCCGGAAATTCCAGGGCGGGTATTTCGACCTCCACGAAGAGTGGCTGCCGGGGGATTGCGTCTGGCTGTCCATCGACGCGTGGGGCAACTGCAGCCCGGAGGATTTCCGCAGGCTGGGGAAACCCCACCTGGAGAACATGGTGAGCCATTTCGGCACGGGCTGGCTGCACATGCACAACAGCCACCTGCATCTGCTCGAGGAGGTGGTGACGGTGAGCGGTCTGGTCGGCATAGGCATCCTCGACGATCCGAAGCAGGTTCCCGGCTTTGACCGGCTGGCGGAGATCCAGAGGGTGACCGGCGACCTTCCGCTCCAGATCAACTGCCGGAAGGAGCAGTTTCTGGCGCTGTTGGGCCAGGGCACGCTGCCGCGCAACGTCATGTACTGGATCGATTCCGGCGTCGAGTCGGTCGACGAAGCGAACGCGATCATGGAGAGGGTCCACGAATACTGAGCGAGAAAGGGGCGGGCGAACGCGCGGCCATTCGAGCTCCGAGGGGGTTGAGAAGGTGAGTACCATGAGCAAGCTGCCGCAGCAGGAGTACCGGAGCCGCATTCAGAAGCTCCGCGAGGCCATGAGCCGGGACGGCACCGACCTGTTCATCGTCTACGGGGACGAGTATCGGAGGGAGAACCTGCGGTACGTCGCCAACTACTGGCCGATCTTCGAGCGAGGGCTCCTCCTGGTGGGCCTGGACCAGGACCCGGTGCTGCTCGCCTCGCCGGAGTGCGAGCACCTTGCCCGCGACATGTCGGCGTGGCCCGATGTCCGCCTCGTGCGGGAGGTGGGCATGTCCTACGTCCCCGAGGAGGTGGACTTCACCAACATCCGCTTCACGACCGTGCCCGAAGTCGTGGCCGAGCTGCGGGGAAGCCGCAAGTCGTTGAAGGTGAAGATCTGCGGCATCGACGCCATGTCGGTCGTGCTCTACGAGAGGCTCAAGGCGATGCTCGGCGACGCGGTCGTCGAGAACGGCGACAGCGTCCTGTACGCCCTGCGCCTGCTCAAGAGCCCCGCCGAAGTGGAGATGCTGAAGGAGGCGTGGCGGATCTGCGACGCGGGCTACCAGGCCGTGCTCGACACGGACATCGTGGGCCTCACCGAGAACCAGGCCGCCGCCATCGGCGAAAAGGCGGCGCGGGAGGCGGGGGCCGAGCACATCGCCTTCTCGATCTTCTGCTCCGGAGACAGGACCAACACCGTGGTCGGCCGCCCGTCGCAGAAGGTGATCGAGAGGGGCGACATGATCATGTACGCCCTCGCCGTGCAGTACGAAGGCTACATCGCCTCCGACGAGTGGCCCTACGTGGCCGGCGGGAAGGGGACGCCGGAGCAGGAGTCGTTCATCCGCCACCTCGTGGCGGCCGAGGAGCTCGGCGTCAGGAATGTCCGGGCAGGGATCGAACAGGGAGAGGTCGTGCGCATGATCCGCGACTACTTTCGTAAGAGCGGCCTCGAGCAGTACGACCTGTACCCTCCCATGCACGGCAACGGCCTGGCCGAGGCCGAGTCCCCCTATCCGGACGAAAACACCAAGGCTCCCTTCAGGGCGGGCATCGGCTTCAACTTCGATGTGAGCCTCTTCGGCCACCCGGCCGCGGGCTCGAATCGGATCGAGGAAGGGTTCATCGTCACGGAGCCGGGGCTGCTCACCCTGTCGCCGCTGATCAGCTCGCTGCGAGAAGCGTACCTGGGACGCTGAACCTCCGCGAAGGAATGTAGAGATGGCGGTCATCACCGTTGCTGGCGTCATTCCGGCAGAACAGCTGGGAGTCACGCTGCCTCACGAGCACCTGTTCGTCGACAGCCGCTGGGCGTGCCCGGCATCCGAGGAAATCACCCGGACTGCCCTGTCGGAATCCAAGGTCGACATCACGAACATCGGGGTGCTGAGACGAAACCCGTATCTGGTAAGAGACAACTCGCTGATGGATGATCCGCAGCTCGCCGCTTCCGAGGTGCTGGAGTTCAAGAAGGCCGGCGGCAGGACGATCGTGGATCTGTCTTCCGTCGGCACGGGCCGCTCTCCGGTTGCCCTGCGCGGCATTGCGAACCTGACCGGCCTGAACATCGTGATGGGGTGCGGCTTCTACACCAGGTACAGCCTGCCCGAGGCCATTCTGAAGCAATCGGAAGCGGAGCTCACCGAAGCCCTTGTCCGAGAGATCCGCTGCGGAGTCGGTCTTACGGGCATAAGGCCCGGCGCCATCGGGGAGGTAGGAGTCGGTCCCGCCATCGAAGAGTGGGAAAGGAAGTCACTGAAGATCTCTGCCCAGGCTCACAGGGAGACGGGTTTGCCGATCTTCGTGCACGTCCAGGCGGTGCCGCTGGTTCCGGGGTTCACGGGCAGGCAGTGTGGTGTGGAGGTGATTGACCTGCTGGAAGGCTTCGGCGTCGATCCTCAAGCCGTGGTCATCTGCCATACCGATGCGAGAATCGACCTGGGGTACATCGAGCAGCTTCTCAGGAAGGGAGCCTACGCGGAGTTCGACCATTTCGGCGAGGAGTTCTACGTCGAGTCCGCCGACTTCCTGATGTCCAGGGATTATGACCGCATCCTGGCCATGAAGGAGCTGATCGACAAGGGCTACGCGGATCGGCTCCTGATGTCCCAGGACACTTGTTTCAAGACGGATCTGGTCGCCTTCGGCGGCTGGGGTTATGCACACATCCTGAACAACATCGTTCCGATCATGCTCCGATGGGGGATCAGCAGGGAGTCCGTAGGCACGATCATGGTCGAGAACCCCAAGCGAATTCTCGATGTGCCTGAGGAGCATCTCTGATCGACTCCGGGGAACCCGGGCGATCCTGGTGTCGCGGCAGAAAGGAGGTAGACCGTCTGATCGATCGGAGCCCACCAGGGAAAGGAGGTGACGCGGGGCACACGAAGAGTCTGCCGTTACTTGTTCAGAAGAGCCTAAAAACAAAGGGAAGGAGACCAAGGAATGAATCGGAAGAGAGGTCTTATCGTCCTGAGCGTGCTCACACTGCTGTTGATTCTCCCTGCCGTTGCCGGCCTCGCGGGCGGCCAGCAGGAGAAGGTCACTCTGAAGGTGATGAACTACGCCCAGGTGGAGAAGGCATTCGTGGTCATCAACCAGGAGTTCATGAAGAAGCACCCGAACATCATGATCGACTATGAGCCCACTCCGTACGACAACTACAACCAGAAGTACGGGGCGGCCATTGCCACCAAGTCCGGCCCGGACGTGACGATGAACGAGCTCATGTACGTCTACGATACGGCGGACGCCTACGTCCCCCTCAACGACAAGCTCGAGTCCGAGCCCCAGGTGTTCGAGGATCTGCTGGCCTACAACATGATGTACCGGTACATGGATCCCAGCGGTCCGCTGCTGATGCTGCCGATGAGCTACAACGGCAACGTCATGTACTACAACAAGGATATCCTGCGGCAGGCCGGGGTGGACCCCGAGAACCCGCCACGAACCTGGGACGACTTCGGCAGGGCCTGCGACGCGATCAAGAGGATCGGGAAGGCGCCCATTGCTGTGGCGGGTAGAGAGGTTCCCCTGGTCTGGGACTGGCCGGAGGTGCAGAAGAACTTCTGGACGAGCGACCAGGACATCCTGGAGCTGGGGCGCGGGAACATCCCCTGGAGCGATCCCCGGATGCAGAACGGCCTGAAGCTCCTCGCCTCGATGGCCGACAAGGGGTGGTTCCAGCAGGGCTGGCCGACCATCCAGGGCATCCCCGACGCGCTGGACCTGTTCTCCAGTGGGGGCGCCGCCTTCATCGGCAGCATCATCTCCGACGTGGCCAACTGGAAGCAGTACGAGGATGCGCTCGGCCAGGACAAGGTCGGGGTCATGCTGTGGCCGGCCGTCGACCCGAACAACCCCATGATGAAGAAGTTCAGCGGCTTCCAGGGGTTCTCGCACGGCATCACCACCTGGTGCAAGAACCAGGACGAGGCCTGGGAGTACGTCAAGTTCCTGGCGAGCACCGAGGGCGGAAACCTGTTCCTCAAGCACGCAGGCGGACAGCCCTGCAACAAGAACTTCGACCGGAGCATCGCCGGCAGCTCTCCGAACTTCGCCAAGATCCAGGAGATCATCCAGAACAACACGGTCCAGGCCATCCTTCTGCTGAGCTCCCGGGAGCTGGATGCGCTGGCGCGCGGCTGGACGCAGTACGGCACGGGGGACATCACCATCGCGGAGTGGACGAAGTCCCTCCAGGATGCCCTCGACCAGTCGCGGGACAAGAAGCTAAAATAGGATCTCAGCGGCGCCCGAGAACGAGAGGGTGCACCGGCCGGCCGGTTTCAGGTGCGGTGCACCCTCTCTTGCGCCCCCGGACGACCGGGCCGTGACGCAGAGCCGCCGGCCCGCAAGAGGAGGTTCGATTCTGCCCAGCAAGACTGTGCGCGGCGCGGACGGGGTGGAGCTGACCGGCGGTCACGCAGGGGAGCCGGCGGCCCGGCGGGGGAGGGCGCTGGGGGTATCGCAGCGGCGCAGCGAGTACCTCTGGGGTGCGCTCTTCATCGTCCCCAGCATCCTGCTGGTCCTGGCCTTCAAGTACTATCCCCTCTGCCTCGGGGTCTTCAACAGCCTTCGGCAGTGGCGGGGAACGGAGTCGCACTTCGTGGGCCTCGCCAACTTCGCGCGGATGCTCGGGGATCCCATGGTGGGCGAGACCTTCGTGAACGCCTCGAAGATCGCCGCGACCCTGCCGATTTGGATTTTCCTGCCGATGGTGGTGGCCTTCCTGGTCTACCAGCGCACCCCGGGGTGGCGGTTCTTCCGGGTCGTGTTCTTCCTGCCGTACACGATCTCCCCCGTGATCGTCGGGCTGATCTGGCGCCAGATCCTGCACGTGCAGGGGCCGCTGAACGCGCTCCTGCGCAGCCTCAGCGCCGGCGCCCTGTCTCCAAGCTGGCTGGGGGACAAGAACCTCGTCCTGTGGACCGTCGACGCCGTGGTGCTCTGGAGCATCTTCGGCTTCGGCATCATCACCTACCTGGCGGGAATGGCCACGATCGAGGAGGAGATCTTCGACGCCGCGGCCATCGACGGGGCCAGTTTCTGGACGAGGCTTGCCCGCATCGTCATCCCCATGCTCAGACCGGTGATGGGCTACTGGGCCATCATCTGCACCGCGGGCATGCTGGTCTGGATGTTCCCGTACGTTCACTCGATGACTCAGGGTGGGCCGGCATTTTCCTCGATGCTGCCCGACTACCTGGTGTACACGGTCGCCTTCAC